>DUGU01000229.1:402-11496 GCA_013331215.1 Methanoregulaceae archaeon | reverse complement strand
GGCTGGCCGTATGCCTACGGGCGGCAGGTCCCCGACGGGCTCACGCCGTTCGATCCGCCCGGCACGACGAAGGAGGCGTTCGCGGCCACAACCGAGCCGTCCGTGCTCGAGCTCCCGGCCCACTCCTCGCCGATCCAGCTCCGGTTCTACGACGGGACCGCGTTCCCGGCGGAGTACCGCGGCGACGCGTTCGTGACCCTGCACGGCTCCTGGAACCGGAACCCGCCGAACGGCTACCGTGTCGCGCGGCTCCGCTTCTCGGCCGCGGGCGAACCCGAGGGGTACGAGGACTTCCTCACGGGCTTCGTCTATGACGGGGGCAAGGTCTTCGGCCGGCCGGCCGGGCTCGCCGTCCTCCCCGACGGCTCGCTGCTCGTCGGCGACGACTTCAACGGCGTCGTCTACCTGGTCGCGTACGCGCCCTCATGACCGCTTCGGCACGAAGAGCCGGACGGGGCACCGGTCCTTATCGCGGTCGGCCGGCACCGGGCCGGCCATCCGGCACTCGCCCGTCCCCTTCCCCGTCTCCGTGTAGTTCGCGCAGTCGCTGCAGCTCGGCATCGGCTGGATCTCTACCTTCACGGCCATAGCCCTGCCGGTCTCGACTCTCACGCCGAGAGCCGGCGGAGGGGGAAGAGGATGGCGGCGGGGATGGATGCGTCGGCGATTGTGATCGTATACAAACTGGCCATGGACGAAGCGCTAGGGGGGAGGATGGTTGCGGCCGATCGGACAGCCCGATTTTTCCCGTTGCGGGCGGCGCCATCACCGCCCGTGAAAGTGGGGGCCCAGGCGAATGCGGAGCCGATGCCATCACGCTTGGATGGAATTCGATCCGAAAATGAGGTTCTGGTCTTCGGTAACCCTTAACATCGCTGCGGGCTCAGGCCTCGCTCGTGGATTTCGGGTTCGGCCGGAAGGTGCAGCGTCCGACCATGCTCAATGGGCCGGAACCCCTCCAAATTCATGGATCCGAAGTGCTCGGTGGATAGCCGATTATCTTGAGACCCACCGTCCGGACAAGACAACTCTTCCACTTGAGACGGGTCGACATGGTTAACGCCGATGGCGAGAATGTATTCAATCCGGAATACGTCATTTCGCGCTCGATCTTCGTCTTGAATGATCAGGGGACATTGGTCCCCATCTTCGAAAAGGAGTACGAATCGGAGGATATCTTTCAAGAGCTGCTCGCGAGATTTCCGGAGCTGCTGCTAACAAGCGACGATAGGACTCCATACTCCGGTCTTCTCCTGATCGCCCGTGAACAGGGAGTCCCAATCGAGGCAGGGGGAGGCAACGTCTATGCTCTTGACCATCTATTCCTCGATCAGAACGGAATCCCGACACTCGTAGAAGTGAAACGGCGATCCGACACCCGGAACAGGCGCGAACTTGTGGCCCAGATGCTCGACTACGCCTCGAATGACCTTGCGTGCTGGGGTGTCGAAGACCTTCGTCAGAACTTCGAACGGACCTGCACGACTGACAACCGGGACCCTGTCTTCGTGCTCGATGAGTTCCTTGGGGGCAGAGGGGATGCCGAGGGATTCTGGCGGCAGGTTGGAGAGAATATCAGGGACGAACGGATACGGATGGTCTTTGTCGCTGACGAGATCTCGGTCGAGATGCGTCGGATTGTGTCCTTTCTCAATCGACAGATGCGGTCGTCCGAGATGCTCGCGATCGAGCTCCGCCAATTCGTCGGGGAGGAGGTTCGGGCGTTTGTTCCGGACGTGATCGTGAAGCCGGAAGCGTTGCCGAACAGCCGTGCCTCAAGCGCAGAGTCGATGCAACTGACATGGACGGAAAACCGATTCATGAGCGTCCTTGAGAAGGAGGCCGGACTGGAGGCAGTTGCAGTCGCCCGCTCAATCCTGAACTGGGGCGTTCATAACGCGACTCGATTCTGGTGGGGGAAAGGGAAAAGGGACGGTTCGTTCGCCCCTGTGGTTGTTTGGAAAGGAACGGAGTACTACCCCGTCTTCGTATGGAGCAGCGGCGTCGGCGACATTCAATTCCAGTGGCTTCAATATCGACCCCCCTTCGACGCAATTGAACATCGGCAAGAACTGCTGGATCGCTTGAATGCCATCCCCGGGATCTCGATCCCTGCGGGCTCCCTTTCACGAAGGCCGTCCTTTCCGCTCAGGGCGCTTGCGCCCCCGCAGGCGCGATCGATGTTTCAGGCGGTGCTGGACTGGGTGATCAGTGAGGTGAAGGATAAAGCGTGACCGCACGCTTGCCACAACATCTGCGATCGAGGAACGGGGCTTCGGGTGTCCGCGAGGTCTCTTCGATGAAGAGTATTGAATCGAGGCATTTCTTCAGACTGTTTCTGAAGAGGGAGACGGCGAGAGCGGAACGGGCCGAATTTTACAACAGCCCGTCCGGAATAAGTAAAAAATCGCTTCGACTGACCGGTTTCGCCGGAATGATCAAATCCATTGATCTTATCGATCAGTAACAACAAGGTCAAAACCGGAGCGTCATCAATGGAACGGTCCGAGACGGAGATCCGCTACTTCGCCCATACGACACCGGATCCGACGAAGCAGGACTGGCAACCTCTCAGCGAACACCTCGAGAACGTCGCGGCCATCGCCGGAGAACAGGCGGCCGTATTCGGAGCACGGGAATGGGGGGAAGTGGCCGGCCGCCTCCACGATCTCGGAAAATATTCACGAGAGTTCCAGAGCCGTCTTGAAGGCAGCCCCATCCGGGTCGATCACTCGACTGCGGGAGCCGTCGAGGCGCGAACACTCCTCGCTTACCAGAGCCGTCCTCTCGAATATATCGTCGCGGGCCATCACGGCGGCCTGATGGACTACGGCACTCCCCTGGACGGACTCGACCACCGCCTGGGAGCCGTCGATGAGCTGCCTGTGTATTCCGCCTATCGTTCCGAGGTCGTCCTGCCTCACCGGTTGTCGGCCTCGCCGGAGATCAGAACGATCTTCGGCGCCGGCCCGTCCTCCATCGCGTTCTGGATTCGGATGCTCTATTCGTGCCTCGTCGATGCCGATTCGCTCGATACAGAGCGGTTCGCGAGCCCCGAGAGAGCTGCGATCCGGGGGACCTATGATCCGACGGACCTTCTCGCTACCCGGTTCTTCCATAATGCAGAACGTCTGACCGCATTGGCAGCGAAGACTCCCATCAATACATTACGACAGGGGATCTTCGCGGAATGCCTGGAGATGGCGGAGCAGCCGCCCGGTCTCTTCACCCTGACAGTGCCGACTGGCGGGGGCAAGACCCTCTCCTCTATGGCCTTCGCGCTGCGCCACATGCAGCGGCACGACCTCCGGCAAGTCGTGTATGTACTGCCCTATACGAGCATCATCGAGCAGAACGCCAGGGTCCTCCGGGATATCTTCGGCGCACGCAACGTCCTCGAGCATCATAGCAACTTCGACCCCGAATCGGATCCGGAGATCGACGACTCGGCCAGAAGCCTGAGTGCGCTCGTGACCGAGAACTGGGATATCCCCGTGGTCGTCACGACGAATGTCCAGTTCTTCGAGTCGCTCTTCTCGAACCGGCGGTCCCGGTGCCGGAAGATCCACAACCTGGCCCGGAGCGTAATTGTCCTGGACGAGGCGCAGATGCTCCCGACGCCGTTCCTCAAACCGTGCCTCGACGCCGTCTCGGAGCTCGTGACACACTACGGAGCGACCGTTGTGCTCTGCACGGCAACGCAACCGAGGGTGGCCGGCCTCATGGGCGGCTCCCTCACACCGAAGGAGATCGTGAGCGCTCCCGGGGAGCTCTACGAGCTGTTCCGCCGGGTCATAGCGATCCCTCTCGGCGCGGTGGGAGACGATCTGCTGGTCTCACGACTGGCTCGACACCCCCAAGTCCTCTGTATCCTCAATCGAAAGGCCCACGCACGCAGCCTTTATGAAGCACTGAACGAACGCCGTGGACGTCGACGGTGGAGGACCGTGCGCATACCCCGACGGCGGGGCTGGAGAGCCCGGGCCGGGCGCGAGGCGGTCTTCCACCTGACGGCGAATATGTGCCCCGTGCACCGGCGGAAGATCCTCAGTCGCATCAAACACCGACTCATCCACGGAAGCCCCTGTAGGGTGGTCGCTACTCAGCTGATCGAGGCCGGGGTCGATATCGACTTCCCGGTGGTCTATCGTTCGATGGCAGGCATCGACTCGATCGCCCAGGCGGCCGGACGCTGCAACCGCGAGGGCAAGCTTCCGACTCCAGGGCGGGTGTTTGTCTTCAGATCGATCGAATCGCACGCGACGGTCAAGGGCTGGCTGAACCGGACGGCGGAGATCGGCGAGCAAGTGATCGGTCGGCACGCCGACCCTCTCTCCCTCGATGCGGTCGCGGACTACTTTGACGAGTTATATAGTATTGAGAAGGGCGGGCCGCACGGTTTCGACGAGAAAGAGATTATGAACCTGCTCCACGGCTCGAGACAGGACCCCCTCGCGTTCCCTTTCAAAGAGGTGGCCGAGAAGTTCCGGCTGATCCAGGGGACGGTGGACGTGATCGTACCGTACGACGACGAGGCCAGGCGCGCCATCGCGCTGCTCGAAAGAGGCGAGATCTCACGCCGGCTCCTCCGCCGCCTCCAGGGGTACACGGTGGCGGTCTACCCCAATGTCCTGAAACGCCTCGAGGATGCGGGCGGCATCCATCGCGTCGGCAATAGATTCATCGTGTTAAATAATGAACTGTCATATTCGGAGAGAACTGGTCTGGAGGTTAGAAATGACGGACACTACGATCTGCTGCTGGTCGACGACTAGGGGCGGCTAGCCCATGGGTTTTGGAATCACCCTCCGGGTCCGCGGCGACTATGCCTGCTTCACACGGCCCGAGATGAAGGCCGAACGCGTAAGTTATGACGTGATCACTCCCTCGGCCGCTCGGGGCATTCTGGAGGCGATCTACTGGAAGCCGGCGATTGTATGGCGGATCGACCGGATCCACGTGCTGAACCCGATCCGGTTCGACACGGTCCGCCGGAACGAGGTCTCGAGCAAGATCTCGACGAGGAACGTCGTACAGGCCATGCGAGGGGGCGAGGTCGCCCTCGGGCTGAACGCGAGCGACAGCGCGGAGCGCGTGCAGCGGGCATCATACCTCCTGCGGGATGTGGACTACTGCATCGAGGCCCACTTTGACATGACGGACAGGGCAGGCCCGGAGGATACGCCCGAGAAGCATTACAACGTTGCCCTGCGGCGGATGCGAAAGGGCCAGTGCTTCCACCATCCGTATCTCGGCTGCCGCGAGTTCCCGACCCGGTTCGACCTGGTCGACGGCCCGGTCCCGCGATCGCACTACGAGGGGCAGACCGTCGACCTCGGGTTCATGCTCCACGATATCGACTTCGCCAACGAGATGACCCCGGTCTTCTTCCGGGCGACGATGCGCGACGGCGTGATCGACTGCGCCGAATGTCTGCGGGCCGGGGCCATCTCATGATCTTGCAGGCGCTGTGCGACGCGTACGACATTCTTGCGAATGACGACCGTGAAACCACCCCGGTCTACGGGTTCTGCCAGACCGGCGTCACGTTCGCCCTCATCATCTCGGAGACCGGCAAGCTGACGAATATCATCGACCTTCGCGCAGGCGAAAAACTGCGTCCCCAGGAGCAGGAGGTTCCATTTCAAAAGACCCGGTCCGGAACAATCCCTCCGCCCTACTTTCTCTGCGACAAAGCCGAGTACGTCCTGGGTCTCGAACATATCAAGGTAAAGGATGTCCGGGCCAGGCCGGCTCGGAAGACCGAGTCCGATACAGTCCTCGTTGATGACGAGCAGGGGCGGACGGTCGTCTCCCGACGCTCCCAGGATTACTTTACGGCGTTCCGCGCCCTCCATCACGAGCTCTTGAGCCATTCGTCCGAGCCCGCGGCCCGTGCCTTTCTGGCGTTCCTCGACGCGTGGGACCCGGCCTCCGCGTTCGACAACCAGAAGATCCGGGAGTATCGGGAGGATCTGCTGTCCGGCGGCAGGATCGTCATCCGGGTCGGGGACGTATATCTCCACCAGATTCCCGCGATCCGGGATGTCTGGGCTGCATCGTCGTCCCGGGGAGAAAGCGGGACCCGCATCGCCCAGTGTCTGGTTAGCGGTTCTGTCGGGCCGATCGCGCGAACGCACCAAGCGATCAAGGGAGTCTCCGGCGCCCAGCCGTCGGGCGCGTCCCTGGTCTCCTTCAACGAGGACGCGTTCTGTTCGTACGACAAGGAGCAGAGTTACAACGCGCCGGTGAGCGAGATTTCCGAGTTCAAGTACACGACCGCGCTCAACCGGCTCATCGCGTCTCCGGACCACCGGCTCCGCATCGGCGATACGACCACGGTCTTCTGGGCGCAGACCGAGGACCGCGACACCGAGGCGATCATCCGAAACCTTCTCGACCCCCCGGACACGACGGCCGAGGAGCCCGCGGCGGGGGAGGCGAGGGGGGCCGAAGCCTCCGCGCGGCAGGTGATCGACGACCGGGAGCAGGAGCTGATCCGGGACGTCCTCCGACGGGTCAGGAGTGGGACCGGCCTCCGTCCGGGCGACCTGGGACGCATCAAGCTCGAGACACCATGCTTTATCCTCGGCCTTGCTCCGAATGCCGGACGGCTGTCCGTCCGGTTCTGGCACCGGGACTCCTTCGGCAACCTGGCCGCGAATCTGGCGCAGCATCACCTCGACCTCGAGATCGACCGGAGGAGCTTCGAGCCGGCGATTTTCCCCGTCTATCGTGTACTGTTCGAGACCGTCCCCCGGAAGGCGGAGCGGAAGGACCCGCCTCCGGCGCTGGCGGGCCAACTGATGCGGTCGGTGCTGCTGAATGTGCCCTACCCGTTCCAGCTGTACAGCGCGATCCTGAACCGCGTCAGAACGGATCACGATCTCAACCACGTCCGTGCCGGCGTTATCAAGGCATATCTGCTCCGGCTGGCAAGGGCCGGCTCCGGGGTATCGGGAATTCGAGAGGAGATGATCACCGTGAGTCTCGACGAGACCAATCCGAACGTTCCGTATCGGCTCGGCCGGCTGTTTGCCGTGCTCGAGAAGGCGCAGGCCGACGCCAACCGCGACCGCGAGGTCGGAAGCACGATCAAGAACAGGTACTTCGGGAGCGCCTCCTCCACGCCCGCCGTGGTCTTTCCGCCCCTGATCAAACTCGCCCAGCACCACATCGCGAAGTCCGAGTGGGGCTGGAAGACCACGCAGAGGATGGAGGAGATCATGTCGGGCATCGACGCGTTCCCCACCTGGCTCGGCCTCGAGGAACAGGGGATGTTCATGCTCGGGTATTACCACCAGCGCCGGGCGCTGTTCACGAAGAAAAATGGAAAAACGGAAGAGGTGACTGCACATGAGTGAGCCTATCAAGAACCGGTACGAGTTTGTATTGCTCTTCGACGTCGAGAACGGCAACCCCAACGGGGACCCCGACATGGGCAACATGCCCCGGATCGACCCGCAGACCGGCCACGGGATCGTGACGGATGTCTGCCTGAAGCGGAAGATCCGGAACTACACCGGGATGGTGCGAGAAGGGCAGGGAGGATTCGGTATCTACGTGACGGAAGGGGCGGTACTCAACACGCAGCATCGCCTCCCGTACGAAGCAAACCCGAAAATTCCTGTGGCCGGACCCAAAGACAAGGTCGACCCCGCTATTACCAAGTGGATGGCCGACCACTTCTACGATATCAGGACGTTCGGCGCGGTCATGACGACCGGCGTGAACTGCGGCCAGATCCGCGGACCGGTGCAGCTCGCGTTCGCCCGGAGCATCGACCCGATCTTCCAGAACGAGATCACAGTCACGCGGTGCGCGGTCACCAAGGAGGGCGAGACGAAGGACCGGGAGATGGGGAAGAAGCAGGTCGTCCCGTACGCCCTGTATCGCGCCGACGGCTACGTCTCGGCGAACCTGGCGCGGAAGTCCACCGGCTTCTCCGAGGACGACCTCGATCTCCTCTGGGAGGCGCTGGTCAACATGTTCGAGCATGACCATTCGGCGGCGCGGGGCAAGATGTCGGCCCGGAAGCTGCTCGTCTTCAAGCACGATTCCGAGCTCGGCTGCTACCAGGCACACTTGCTCTTTGACCGTGTGAAGGTAACCCGCCGCTCTCACGATGCCCGCGCCCCTGGCCTGCCAGCTCGTTCGTTTGAGGATTATGAGGTGACGATTGACCGGGTGATGCCGGGGGGAGTCGAGCTGATCGAACGGTTATGAGCGAAACGCAGTACGCCGACGACGAGCTCCTGCCGCTGTCCGGCATCCAGCACTTCCATTTTTGCCCGCGGCAGTGGGCGCTGATCCACGTCGAGCGGCAGTGGGCCGACGACCGGCGGACGGCGGAGGGGCTCCTCATCCACGAGCGAGCCGACGACCCGTTCCTCACCGAGACCCGGGGACAGGTGATCGTTACGCGGGCCGTGCCGCTGATCTCCCGTTCGCTCGGGCTCCGGGGGACCGCCGATGTCGTGGAGTACACCCGGTCCCGCGGCGGCATCGTCCTGCCCGGGCGGGAGGGACGATGGACGGTCAGGCCCGTCGAGTACAAGCGAGGGAAGCCCAAACCGGACGAGCGCGACGAGGTCCAGGTCTGTGCGCAGGCGATCTGCCTCGAAGAGCAGCTCGGCTGCCGCATCGAGTCGGCGGACCTGTACTACCACGAACACCGCCGCCGGGTTGCGGTCGCGTTGACCGACGAGCTCCGGGGGACCGTGGCCGCTCTCTCCCGGGAGATGCACGCGCTCTTCCGGGCCGGGACCACGCCTCCGGCCATTGCCGACAGCCGGCGGTGCACGCACTGCTCCCTCCGCGATCTCTGCATGCCCGGGCTGACGCGGAAGCGGACCCCGGTCCGGGGATACATCCGGCGCCACGTGCAGAGCACGATCGAGGAGGCAGGCTAGTGCGTCGGCGGCGGGACGCGACCATCGCCGTGCCCGGTACCCCGAGGATGACCGCATGAGGAAACTGCTGAATACGCTGTACGTGGTCACGCCGGAGTCGTACCTCCGGCGCGAGGGCGAGAACGTGGTCGTGTCCGTCCACGACAAGGAGAAGGTCAGGGTTCCGATCCACAACCTCGAGGGTATCGTCTGCTTCGGCTATTACGGCGCGAGCCCCGAGGTCATGCGGCTCTGTGCGGAGAACGGCGTCGGCCTCTCCTTCATGACACCGAACGGCCGGTTTTTGGCACGTATGCAGGGTCCGATCCGGGGTAACGTGCTCCTGCGTAGAGTGCAGTACCGGATGGCCGACGACGAGGCGCGGTCATTGCCGATCGCCCGGTCGTTCATCACCGGCAAGGTCGTGAACTGCATGACGGTGCTGCGGCGAGGGATACGGGACCACGACGATGCGGTTGACTGCGCCGGGCTCCGGTCCGCGGACCGGTGGCTCGCCGGCGCGTTCGAGGCCCTCGATGGGTGCACGGACCTCGGTACACTGCGCGGGATCGAGGGGACCTGCGCGAAGTGCTACTTCGGCGTGTTCGACGACCTGATCCTGCAGCAGAAGGAGACGTTCTTCCTGCGCGAACGGAACAGACGCCCCCCGTTGGACCCGATGAACGCCATGCTCTCGTTCTTCTACACGCTTCTCGCGCACGATGTCGAGTCGGCGCTGGAGACGGTCGGGCTCGACCCCTACGTCGGGTTCTTCCACACGGACCGGCCGGACCGTCCGAGCCTGGCCCTCGACCTGATGGAGGAGCTGCGGCCGTACCTCGCGGACCGCCTTGCGCTGAGCCTGGTCAACCTGCGGCAGGTGAACGCGCGGGACTTCGCGCTCAAGGAGAACGGCAGCGTTTTATTGACGGAGAAGGGAAGAAAGGAGGTACTGGGCGCGTGGCAGAAGCGGAAGCAGGAGTCGATCACGCATCCGTACCTGCGGGAGAAGATCCCGGTCGGCCTGCTTCCGTACGTACAGGCCATGCTGCTGGCCCGGTTCGTCAGAGGCGACCTCGACGGGTATCCCCCGTTCTTCATGAACTAACGGTGTCGGCATGATGGTACTGGTCACGTACGACGTGAACACCGAGACGGTGGAGGGGCGGCGGCGGCTCCGAAACGTCGCGAAGATCTGTAAGAACTACGGCCAGCGGGTCCAGTTCTCGGTCTTCGAGTGCCTCGTCGAGCCGGCCCAGTTCGTTCGTCTGAAGGACAGGCTGCTAAACGTGATTGATCCGGAGTGCGACAGCATCCGGTTCTATTTCCTGGGTAGCAACTGGAAGCGGCGCGTCGAGCACGTCGGAGCCAAGGAGGGCTACGACCCGGAAGGCGTATTAATCACCTGATCGCGCGAACCGGTAGCGATCACGATTCCGCCGGGACGTTCGCAGGCAACCTGACGATGCCGGTAATAAATGTTGTGGGCGTTTTCCAGGAAAACTATCGGTGATATCGAAACCAACCGAGAGGATTTTAAATGCCTCGTCTCATTACATATAATTCTCGCAGTCGCGCCCTTCATGGGCGCGTGGATTGAAACATTATTCGTGCTGATGCACTTCACATGAACGTGCTGTCGCGCCCTTCATGGGCGCGTGGATTGAAACTTCATGAGCGAGATGCTTCCATTACACCCGAGAGGTCGCGCCCTTCATGGGCGCGTGGATTGAAACGCAGAGCGGCCGGTGGTACGTGCGGAGCGAGTACCGTCGCGCCCTTCATGGGCGCGTGGATTGAAACAGGACGTAGGCGTCGGTCAGGTGGTAGTCGTACCCGTGTCGCGCCCTTCATGGGCGCGTGGATTGAAACAGTCGTTCGCCCGCGAGTACGCCGGGAAGACGCTGTCGCGCCCTTCATGGGCGCGTGGATTGAAACAACGGGCCTCTCGATGTGCGGAACTGTATTTTTTACCACGTCGCGCCCTTCATGGGCGCGTGGATTGAAACTTCACGCGAACGTGGAAGCTGCCGGGCTGGGTCAGTCGCGCCCTTCATGGGCGCGTGGATTGAAACTCGTCGCCCCCGTGGTGGATGGGGCTCTCGGCGACGAGGTCGCGCCCTTCATGGGCGCGTGGATTGAAACGATGAGCCGGCGCAGCCACTGCCGCATCTCGTCCTGTCGCGCCCTTCATGGGCGCGTG
>DUGU01000229.1:0-348 GCA_013331215.1 Methanoregulaceae archaeon | reverse complement strand
TTCATGGGCGCGTGGATTGAAACGAGGACGGCGTAGCCGTCGAGCCGGATCTCCATGTCGCGCCCTTCATGGGCGCGTGGATTGAAACCCACCACACATCGGATATGTGTGTAATGTGCGAGTCGCGCCCTTCATGGGCGCGTGGATTGAAACTTTCGCAAGGCCCGCGAGCTCGTACTTGAGGCGCTCGAGTCGCGCCCTTCATGGGCGCGTGGATTGAAACTCGATCCGCGGCCGCTCCCTCGCCCGCCTCTTCGACGTCGCGCCCTTCATGGGCGCGTGGATTGAAACTCCCTCGCCCCCGCCACGGGCACGGTCCCGCTCACGTCGCGCCCTTCATGGGCGCGT
>DUGU01000248.1 GCA_013331215.1 Methanoregulaceae archaeon | reverse complement strand
TACATCACTTTTGGCACACTACCACGAGCGTTCAAGTCGTTCGTACCGCGGCGCCAATTTTCGATATGACTTCAACCACGAGAAGCACCGTTCAGCGGCTCCCCGCAGTGTATAGCGTACGGGATCGAACCGATATCGTCGTCCCTTTCGTGATTTCTTCCGCTTCCGTCGATTGATCGGGATCATGGTCTTGATGCCGCGACGACGGTTCCTGTACCGAATCGCTTTCGTATCATAGGCTGCATCAGCGAGGATCTCTCGTGGCCGTGTGATCGATCGCCCCCGCGGTCGAGGAATCTGACAGGCAGCGAGCGTCGACTCATAGACGGTTGCATCGTGGACGTTCGCTGGTACGATCACGCAGGCGATCGGTCGACCGTGGCGTTCAACCAGGAGGCTGATCTTCGAACCGCGAACGCGGTGGTACCCATCATAGCCAATCATTCCCCCTTTGTCGCAGGGATCGTTGTGGTGTCGATCGCACAGCAGGACAGGTCCAGATCGGCGAGATCGTAGCCATGCCGCCGCATGGCAGCAAAGATCTCGTCGTAGATCCCATGGTCGCAGAGAGAGAGATGAAAACGATGCACGGTGGATGTGGTGTCATACTGGCGGGGAACATCGTGCCAGGAACAGCCGGTTGCCAGAACGTACAGGATGCCGTTGAAGAGACCGCGCTCATCGGCGCGAGGTCGACCAACGTGCGGTTTCGGCGGGGGAAGGTATGGTTCGATCATCGGCCAGAGTGCATCATCGACCTCATGAAAACTCATGCGGCCCGATACAGCTCTTTCCCGATATTAATTTTGGGACGACCTCAATAGGTGACTGAGCCCGACTAGGCTCGCTTCTCAGTCGCCATGGCCTAGAAATAACGTGGATCAGAGAGACTTAGACCCACCGGAGACCTTGATGCCGAACGCCAGCCCAGTACGGCAACGGGGGCGAGGAGGTACGGCGCGGAGATCCTCGCCGGTCCCCTCACATCCCGAACGCGCTGAACAGGTACGGCAGCGCGATCAGTGAAACCAGTGTGACGGCCATCAGCCAGGAGACCGCGCTGACCACCGCCGGCGTGTACTTCTCGAGCCGGCGCCGGGCCAACACGCCGTCGACCGCCTCGCGGAAGATGTACCCGCCGTCGAACGGGACCATCGGCAGCGCGTTGAAGATCCCGACGTTCAGGTTGATCCAGCCCGACCAGAAGAGGAGCTGGACCACGCCCCAGAAGCCCGGGAACGGCTCCTTCCAGAAGGCCGTGTTCGCGCCGGGGAAGCCGACGATCCGGAGGGCCTCGCCGGTCGACGTGGTATCGAACGGCAGGACGAGATAGCGGAGGATCCCGATCGGGGTGAACGACTGCTTCACGTAGGTCTGGATCGCCTGTCCGTCGTAGTACTCGACCCCCATGAACCCCGAGGTGGCGTTTCCCGTCGGCCAGGTGGCGAGGGTCAGCTCACGGGTTGTCGTCGTACCGTTCTGCTCGATTGTCAGCGAGGTGTGGTCCCCGGGGTGCGTCGGTGCCAGGAGCCGGGCCACGTTCTCGCGGCTCTCCACCGGCGTCCCGTTCACGGCGAGCACGACAGCCCCCGGTTCGATCGATGCATTGTACGCCGGGTAGTCCTTGTACACGCCGTTGACCACCGGCATCGCGATCGGCACGGCCAGGCCGAAGAGCGTGATCATCAGGAAGAACGCGAGCAGGCCGAAGACGATGTTGTTCGAGATGCCGGCGCCGTACATCCGCATCTTGGACCAGCGCGGCGCCTTCTCGAGCTCCTCCTCGTCGGGCTCGACGAACGCCCCGATCGGGACCACCGCGACGAGCAGCCCGGCCGCCTTCACCTTGATCCCCTCGACCCGCGAGAGGATCCCGTGCCCGAACTCGTGGACCACGAGCGTGATCACGAGCGCGAGCCAGACCGCGACCGTCCCGGGCACGAACTCGTTGAGCCCGGGGATCAGGAGCAGGTTCTGCGGGGCGTAGATCCCCGTAGGCTCGGGCCGCACCTGGAGCGTGTACCGGAGCGAGAAGAAGAGCGAGAAGACGAAGAGGGCCGAGATGGCCGCCACGGCCACGACGCCGACGCTCGCGTAGGCCCTGAGCGGCCCCGCGATCCGGCGGAAGACGTCGAAAAAGCGGACGTGCACGGTCCTGAGCGCGAGGATCGGACCGTAGAACATGACGTGTTCGGAGAACCAGCCCTTCCACTCGACAGGCAGGCTCCCTCCCTCCGGCACCGTCTCGTCCGGGCCTGCCGCGAGGGCCACCGCCTCTTCGGCTGCGATCCGGCGGCGGACGAAGACGACGACCGCGGAGTACGCGGTGACGGCGAGGAGAATGAGGCCGATCGTGACCCAGTCCATTCCCACAAGTATGGTCGGCGACCAATATAAAGGGTCGTTTCAGCTCAGAAGAGGGTCGTCTGTTCGCGGGCGCGCCGCCGGTCCGCGACCGTGCGCCAGCTCGCCCGAACGAACGGGGGCAGAGGGCCGTCTGTCTCGAGGCAGTCGTCGAGGAACCGGACCGTCGCGAGGTCGGACGGGTATCCGCTCCCGAGCGGCCCGTGCTCCTCGGCGAGGGCGCGGAGGACCCGGTCCCGCCGGACCTTCGCCACGATCGAGGCGGCCGCGACGACGGCCAGCAGGTCGTCGGCGTGATGCATGGCGACGACCGTGCAGGCGAACCCGAGCTGCCGGCCCACGGTCGCCGCGTATCGCCCCTCGCGAACGTCGCAGGCGTCGAGGTAGGCGACCCCGATCCGATGACCGGCCGCAGCGAGCCCGCGGAGGGCGGCCGCGTGCGCACCGGCCACGATCGCGTTCATGGTCTCGTGCGAGCGGGCCGCGTCGATCGCGTCCGCCGGCACCTCGACGACCGCGAACGGGAGAGTCGCGACGATCTCGGCGCAGACCGCCTCGCGCCGCCGCGGCGTGAGGGCCTTCGAGTCCCGCTCCCCCAGGACTTCGACCGCCTCCCAGTCCGGGGCCGCGACCGCCGCGACCACGAGCGGACCGAGGACCGCGCCCTTGCCGGCCTCGTCCACGCCCGCAATCATCGGCTTAGAGAATGTTCCTGAGCGCGCGGAGTTCGAGGAGGAGCGAGGGGTCGTGCTTGACGAGCTCCGTGACGATCCCGAGAACCGAGAACTTCGAGAGGTCCATCCGCGAGATCGAGTGGACGAGCCGGTTCAGCTTCTCGTCCGAGAGCGTGATGAAGTACTCCTTGATCTTGTAATTGCGCTCAAGGGACTTCCCGAGCTTGGAGGTCCGCCACCCCCGGTCGTACGCCATCAACGCGTTCGCCGAGACGTCGCCATGCGCAATCGCGTCCGCGGCCGTCTGGCCCGCCAGCCGACCCGTGAACATCGCGTTGTAGATGCCGCCGCCGGTGATCGGGTCCGCGACCCGGGCCGCATCGCCGATGATCACGAGGCCGTCCGCGACGGTGCGCTCGAGCGGCCGGCAGACAGGGACGCCGCCGATGACCCACTCGAGCACGCGGCCGTCGGGGAAGTGCTCCTTCACGAACCGGTTCAGGTAGTCGAGCGGCCGGCTGCCGTCGCGGCACTTCTTGCCGCTGATCCCGACGCCGACGTTCGCGGTCCGCTCCCCCTTGGGGAAGACCCAGACGTAGCCCTCGGGCGCGACCTCGTTGCCGAGGTAGAAGACGGTCGCGGCCGGGTCGATCTCGATCCCGGTCATCAGGTACTGGACGCAGGTCTCGATCTCCGCGAGCGGCACGGCCGTCTCGATCCCGCACCAGCGCGCGAACTTGGACTCGACCCCGTCGGCCGCGACCGTGACCCTTGCCCGGACCTCCTCGACCGCGCCGTTCGCCTCGATCCGCGCGCCGGCCACGGCGCCGTTCTCCATGATCGGCGCGACGGCCCGGGCCCTGACCTGGACGTCGGCGCCGGCGTCAGCGGCCTGCAGAACAAGGTCGCGGTCGAAGCGCTTCCGGTCGAGGACGTACCCGACCTCGCTCCCGGCCATCGAGGGCTCGAGGGTCATCCGGTAGCCGTCGGGCGCCACGAGCACGGCCCGGTCGATCTCAGCCGAGATCCAGGCCGGGTCGGGCTCCATGAACTCCTCGATCAGGTCCCGACCGACCCCCTCGGCACACCGGACGGGGACGCCGATCGCAGACCGCTTCTCGACGAGGCCGACCCGGAGTCCCTTCTCCGCCGCCGTCCTGGCCGCGAGCGCTCCGCCGGGCCCCCCACCTACCACGAGGAGATCGTATTCAGGCTTCATCCGCGACCTCCAGAGCGCCGAGCGGACAGGCGCGGGCGCAGACGCCGCACCTGGTACAGTCACCCTCGACCGAGAGATAGGCGTCGATCAGTTCGAGCGCGCCCACCGGGCAGACCGAGACGCAGCAGCCGCAGTATCCGCAGACGTCCCTTCTGATCACGAGCATGCCATTATCCTACGCTGCCCGCGCCGAAAAGGATTATGCCTGGGTGGCCCCCGGGGCGTCAGTCGCGCGGGAGCTCGAAGGTGCCGTAGCACCCGCCACCTCCGGGGTGGAGGACGACGCGGCCGGCGCGGAGCGCGCCGATCGCCCGGGCCACGGCCGGGTCGACGGCCGCTATTTCGTCCACGGGGAGGTCGACGAGGACCGCGATCTCGGTCGAGAAGGCCGTGAGCAGGGCCTCGTGGACCCGCCGTACGCCCTTCGCCGTCGGCGAGCCGAGGCCCAGCACCTCGGCGATCACCAGGGCGAGCGGAATAAGGTGGAGGTACGGCGGGCGCGGGCGCGGCGTGCCGCCCGAGAGCTCGCGAGCCCGGTCATGGACGCCTTTCTTGAGCGGCGTCCCGTCCTCGGGGCAGCGCCACCCGTGCTCCTCGGCCTCGGCGAGGGAGTAGTGGTGGATGCAGCGCATGCAGGCCGTCTCGTTGTACTTCCCCTCCTCGGGAAAGAGCCCGACATTCATCACGACGCGGCCGCGCTTCAGGGCGTCGAGCACACCGGCCGGCGTGGGCCGATCGACCCCGATGCGCGTAAACTCGCGCCCGAGCCGGTGGAGCTCGGGCGAGTGCGCGTCCGAGGCCGAGATGAACGGGACCTTGTAGAGCTCGGTGATCCCGGCGCCGTACGACGAGTCGGCCGAGAGGCCGAGCTCGAGAAAGTCGATCGGCTCGCCGCCGTAGCAGGCCGCGATGCTGTCGAAGGCCGCGTAGATCCCCGTCCATGGCGTGAACGCGTGCGACGGCCCGGCGAGCCCGCCGGCCTCGTGAGCCGCGCGCACGACCTCGCCGCCGGAGAGGTGCACGTGCGGCCGGCCCTCCGTCGTGAGGCTGTTGCCGTGGGGGGAGAGGAGTGCGCCGAAGGCCTCGGCCGCGTCGAAGTCCGGGAAAAAGGCCAGGTGGTGGACCCGCCCCTCGGCCTGGACCTCGACCGTCGGCAGGACCACGATCCCGAGGTCGTTCTCGAGGTGCGGCCGCCAGGCCTTCCGCCACTCAGACTGGAGCGCGTCACCGGTCCCGATCACCTCGATTCCCTTCTGCGCCGAGGCCGCGAGCAACCCCTCGGGGGTCATACGGCGGCTCACCCCCCGGGCAAAGGGGGAGTGAAGGTGGAGGTCGCAGTTGAGGTCCATCGTCACCCGATGTACGAGAGCTCGTCGTTCTGCCGGACCCGTTCGAACTCGCGGACCTGCGCGAGCGCCTCCTCCATGTCCTCGGCCCGGCCCTGGAGCCGGTCGCGGCTGATCCCGAGGTCTGTCAGGCGGGAGAAGACGCGGAGCACGGCGGCCGCCGACTTCGGGTCGACCAGGTAGCCGGAAGTCTCGCCCATCAGGCAGACCCCCTCCATGCCCCGCCGCGACCCGAGGGCGATGATCAGGCCCGCGGCGCCGATGATCCCACTGCCGGGCTCCTCGGGTTCGAAGACCCCGCCCGCCTCCTCGACGGCCGGGCGGAGGTGCGGATGCGTCACGGTCGAGAGGACGCGGGGCTCGTCCACGAGGTGGCCGACGCCGTACCCGCCGAGCGTGAAGACGCGCGTCACGCCGAAGCGCTCCGCGCAGTCGAGGTAGGCGTCCGCGAGCACGTAGTGCCCTTCGGGCGAGACGCTCTGGCAGTCGCCGATGAGAAAGAGGTAGGTCGTGGTCGGCGAACGGTGCCGCCAGACCTCGTTACTGACCAGGCGGCAGGTGCCGTCAAGACTGCTCACCACCTGCGGGGGAAAATAGACCGAGTGGATCTCGGCGACCTTCTCGGCCTCGAGCTCGTGGAGGATATGGTCGACCACGACCTTGCCCACCTGGCCGATCCCGGGCAGCCCGCCGACCAGGACCGCCGGCCCGTCCGGCGACTCGTCCGCGAGGTACCTGATCTCGACCGGCTCCATTCAGCTCACCATTCTGCGGTAGCGGCCGTACCGGTCCTCGGGTGAGAACCGGGGCGGGTGGGCTGACGCCGTCGGGCCTCCGCAGGCGGGGCAGCGCTGGGCGAGGGTGTACGCGCCATCGCGGCCGCAGCGCCGCATCCGGCCCCTCATGCGCCCTTGCCGGGTTTCTGCTTGCGCAGGAACTTCGCCTCGCCGCCGGCCCGCTCCATCACGCCCACGGCCGCCTCGGCGGCCCGTTCGATGGCCCGCTGGGCCATCTTGTAGTCGGGGGCCGTGACCTTGATGCCGTACTTCGGCGCGCCGACGTAGTAGAGGTCGATCTCGACTCCGTCGATCTTCGGCTCGGCCGCGCGGAGTGCCCGCCGGATCACGTTGACCCCGTCGGGCTTGGGCGAGGAGAGCGTGAGCACGCCCGTCACGGTCACCCGCGGGATCTTGACGTTCTCCTTGCCGGCCGCGATCACGGCCTCCATGGCCGCCTCGGGGAGGTCGACCCGCGACCGGAAGCCCTCTTCGTCGACGACGATGTCCTCGAACGCCTCGTATAGCAGGGCGTACTCCTTGTACAGAGCCGAGGTGATCTCGGCCTCGGACGCGCCCGAGGCTGTCGCTGCGAACCCAATCCACATCCGGGCCTTCTGCTCGCTCTTCCACTCGCGGATCTTCTCGGACCGCTGGTGGTCGTTGACGTCCTTCTTCGAGAGGTCGATGTGGCCGCGGGCCTGGTCGACGTGGAGCACCTTGCAGACGATCTTCTGCCCTTCCGAAACGTGGTCGCGGATGTACTTGATCCACCCTGTCGCGATCTCGGAGATCGGGATCAGCCCCTCGCGCTCGCCGTACTCGTCGAGATGCACGAACGCGACGAAATCCTTGACCTGCGTCACGGTGCAGACGACCAGTTCGCCCTCGTCGGGCCAGGACCGCTCGTTCATGGCGTCACTCAAGGGTGGCCAGGATCTCCGCCCGTATCTCGGCGCGGCCGCCGCGCGGCTCCGCGAGCACGCGCCCGCAGACCACGCAGCCGACCGTGGTGCTCGCCTTCTCGAAGACGATCTGTTCGTTCTCGCAGTCCGGGCACTTCACTCTGAGGAACTTGGACCGGTTTTCGCGGTAGAGACGTACCATTTGTATTTCACTCCGTCAGTTCGAACTTTGCGATGCGGAATCCTGGCCGTAGGTGCGCCTTGTTGCAGGTCGTGCACCGGTACCGGACGTTGATCCGCTTGGTCGGTTTGTCGCCGCCCGGCACCTTGGAGAACTTCCCCATGTTGCCGACACCGCCTCTGCGCGCCTTCTGCCGGTCGATCCAGTGGAGCCCGGTGGTCTTGCCGCGCTTGACGCGCTCGACCTCGAGCTCCCGGTGGGTGAGACAGAATGGACAGTAGGCCCGAAACTTGCTTGGCATCTTCATTGATACGCCCTCATGACTGCTCCTGAAAACAGCATCATCATTTGTCCGGCAATATACTTAATATGATGTTCCGTTCCCGCAGAACGGCCGCATTCTCGGGCGGGAGGGTCACCACGTCCTCGGCCTCGAGCGAATACGTCCGACCGTCAAAGCCCAGAAAGGGCTCTACCGGCGAGAGAACGCGCGCGAGCGCGAGCGGGGCGGCGAGGGCGCCGGCATGCCCCTCCATTGCGGCGGCGGCCGCGGCCGCGCATTCGACCGTGACCGGCCCGTCGCCTGCAGCCCCCACGGGCGGTATGGCGCCACCGATCAGGGCCCGGCGGTAGCGGTCGACCGCTCCCTGAACCTCGTCGTAGAGGGCCTGCTCGACCGGGAGCATCCGTTTCTGGTGCTCGCGGTCGAGCGACCGCCCCTCGGCGCGGAGGAGGGCGAGAAGCAGGATCTTCTGCGACCGCATCCGAACGAGATCCTCGAGGTGCTGCTGGAGCGCGTCGATCCGCTCGGTCGCGGTCCGGAACGGCTCGGTCATCGGATCCGTGCAGACCGTGAAGACCTGCCGGAGGGCGCCGATCTCCTCCCCGGCCCGGACGAAGAGGTCCGGCGGGAGCGCGGTCAGGGTCCCGACCGCGTCGCGCTCGCCGGCCACGACGAGCTGGAGCCCGTCGAGCACGGCCGAGTGGTCGCCGGGATCGGTCACGAAGCACCCCCCCCGATCTCGGCCATACCCCGGCCGCAGAGATAGACCGCGGTCGCCTCGGGCACCCGAACGGGGCCGGCGGTCAGCGGCAGGTCCGTGCCGAGGAGCGAGACCGTGCAGGCCCGATGGACCTCGACAGAGACTTCGCGGTCACCGAAGACGACCGCGTCGACGAGCGGGTCGAACGCGTCGAGCTCGCCCGGTTCGAGGGTCGTGACGCGCAGGCCGCTCCCGCCGTGGAGCGAGCCCGGCGCCCGGATCAGCCGCTTGATGTCGGTCGTCACGGGTTCGTCGGCCTGGACGCCCTCCTCCCGCAACCGGGTGCGCCACGCCTCGTTCTCGGGCGAGAGGAGGAGGGGAAGAACCTTCCGGTCCGAGGCCGGGTCCGCGCCCATACCGAGCAGGTCCCGCTGCGCCCAGACCTGTCGCGCCCGTCCCTTGCCGATCGAGGGAAGGGCTTCGAGGTGGGCGAGGGCTCCGCTCTCGCCAAGGGACGACAGCCAGGCGAGGTACTCCGCGAGGGCGCGCCGCTGCCGCCCGCGCCAGCCGCTCGCCGGGTCGGCGGCCGGCCGGACGAGCAGGGCCGGATCGAGCCCGATGCCGCCCACGTAGTTGATCAGCTCCCGCCGCTCTGCGCTCGAGAACTGCCGCACGGAGAGGGCCTTCACATGGATATGGTATCCTCTCCCACCAGAAAAGACCACCTGGAGCTCTCCCCTGGCGAAGCCGAGCTCGGCCGTCAAGAGGTCGATCAGCTTCTGCGTCTCCTCCTTGACCCGGGCGAGCATGGCCGGGTACGGGGGGAACGGCGGCCTGAGCATATGGTCCGCGTCGAGGTCGAAGATCAGGTCCGCACCGGTCCAGCCCTTCGCGCCCATGGTCGGCGCGGCAGGGTCGTCGTAGTAGGCCGTCGAGAAGAACGCGTGCGCCGGGGCCATGGTCCGGAGGTAGTCCACGAGCTCGTCCCGTGTCCCGAACCCGACGTGCCGGCGCATGCGCGGGTCGTCGCGGCTGGAGAAGAAGAGAAAGCCCCACTCCCGCTGCGGCAGCGCGCCCGGCGCGGAGACCTGCGCCGAGGCGTAATACGAACCGAACCGCTGCCGGAGAAATTCGACCGTGGCCGGACGCATCACCTGACCCGAGAAAGCATATACGGCCCATCCCTGATATAGCCCTGCCGTCGGTAGTATGGCCGCACCCCGACGCCGCTCATGACCGCGACCGTGCCGTACCCGGCCTCAGCGGCCTGGCGTGCTGCTTCTGCCAGGAGTTCGCGCCCGAACGAGCGGTGCTGCCATTCCTCGGTCCCGGCGCCGGCGCCGAGCCGGACCTGCGCGCCGTAGACGTGGAGCTCGCGGATGAGCGCTGCTCCGTCGAGTTCGGGCCGCCAGGGCGCGCCGGGAAAGCGCAGGCGCAGGAAGCCGATCAGGGCGTCCCCGGACGTGGCCTGGATGAACCGCTCCTCGCCGCCGCAGCAGTCATAGGCGATGGTCGAGACGGCCGGGGGCTCGTCGACGTGCACGCATCGACCGATCTCGCGGCAGCGGATGCACCGGCACCGTCCTCCGTTCGCGTGAAGCCGCTTCTCCGCGAGCTGCCGGAAGTTGCCGTGGACCGACCCGGCCACGATCAGCTTCGCGGGGATATCGCGCTGGACCCGCTGGAGCCGCACGTATTCGGGCAGACCCGCCTTGATCTCGGCGAGCAGGTCGACGAGCGTCTCCTCCTCGAACGGCGTGTAGTCGCCGGAGCGATAGAGGGCCTCGAGCTCGGCCCCCGGCGTCACGAGCGTGGGGTAGAGTTTGAGGAAATCGGGGCGGAAGCCCGGGTCGTCGAAGAGCTGGCGGTAGACCGCCNNGCAGGTTGGGCATCATGTGGAACCCAACCTTGAGCCCGGCATCGCGAAGCTCGGTGTTGGCCCGGACGGTCTCGGCGACCGTGTGCCCGCGGCGGATATAGGCGAGCACCTCGTCCGAGAGATGCTGGGCGCCGAGCTCGACCTTGGTCACGCCGAGGTCGAGCATCCGGTCGATCTCGGTCCGAGTGCAGCAATCGGGGCGGGTCTCGAAGGTCACGGCCACGCACCGGACCGACGCGACCTCGTTCCGGGCGGCCTCGACAGCAGGGTCGGAGCCGTCCGTAGCCGAACCGGTCCCGCGATCGTTCATGGCCGCGAGACACCGGGCAACGAACCAGGCCTGGTACTCCGGCGTCCGGGCCGTGATCGTGCCGCCCATCACGATCAGCTCGGCCTTGTCTACATGATGCCCGAGGAGGACGTAGTGATTGAGGCGGGCCGAGACCTGGCCGTACGGGTCGTAGTCGTGCTCGCGCGCCCGTCGCGCCGCCGGTTCCTCGCCCGTGTACGACTGGGGCGAGCCGAAGGGGTGGTCCGGGCCGCCGGGGCAGGGGAGGCAGCGGCCGTGCGGGCAGGGAGCCGGCGAGGTCATGACCGCGACCGGCGCGACCCCCGAGAGGGTCCGGGTGGGCTTGACGAGGAGCCGAAGTCGAAGAGCGGGGTAATCGGCGGGAGAGGCCGCCGCGAGGATGGCCGAGTTGCGCGGCACGGACGAGAGGGCGAACTCGTGGGCGGCGCGGCGCTTGATAGCCTGGACATCCGTGCTGGTATCTCGTGCAATCCGGGAGGCCAGCTCCCGTAAAAGAGTGGAGTCGTCCATGACCTAGTGTTCGACGGCGACCGGTTCGATAACAGGATCCGCGGTCAGGTCGAAGACCGGGCGTTTCTGGTCCCGCATGGAGCCCACGATCTCCTCCCCCAGGATCAGGAGGGCCTCTTTATGGGACTTCTTGTTCTTGTGGATATGCACAGGCGAAACCTCGAGGCCGACGTACCGGGACGTGTCGATCGACTCTCCCGTGGTCGTCTCGTAAAACTTCTTGATATGCACCATCAGCATATGCAGATGAAGCAGTTCCTCCTTTTGCACCCCTACCACCTCTCGATAGTGTGTAATATTTTCTCATATAGAGAAATAATTATGGGTGGTATTTATATTGGAAACAGAACGTGTCCGCGGCTGCCTCCTCGGGCTTGCAGTCGGAGACGCACTGGGGGCGCCGTACGAGGGCGGAAACCGCCCCGAGCACTGGTGCCGGCGGATGGAGCCAGATGGCCGGTGGCCCCGGCAGGCCGGCTCGATCACGGACGACACGCTCGAGGCCATCGCCGTCGCCGAGTCGCTGATCACCTGCCGAGGGTTCTCAGGCCCCGACCTCGCTCTCCGGCTCCTCGCCGGCTTTCGTGCACACCCCGAGTACTACGGTCCGACCTCAACCCGGGTTTTCTCCTTGCTCGAAACGGGGGTGAACCCCGAAACAGCAGCACGGCTCGTTCACGAAGAGCGCGACGCGAGCCGGACGAACGGCCCGGTCATGCGGGGTCCGCCGATCGGTATTGTCTATGCAGGGCGGG
>DUGU01000127.1 GCA_013331215.1 Methanoregulaceae archaeon | reverse complement strand
CGGGGCGGTCGCGGCGGCGTTTCTCTACGACTGGCTCACCGCCGACTGATACCTTCTCCTTTTTCGTGCCGTCTGCGACGGCCGTCCCTCAACGCGTCGCGGTCTCGTTCACGACCGGGAGGGAAGTCCCGGCCCCGATCCAGTACCTGCCGTCCACGTCCTGAACATAGCTCATCTTCGGCTCGCTCGCCATGCTGTGGTCAGGGTTCGGGTAGTCGTAATAGACGAAGCCGCCACCGTTCCGCGCGAGCTCGATCTCGACCCGGGTGTAGTACTGTCCGGTCGAGTCGGTCGCGTTGAGGAAGCTCATGCCGATCTTATCGGGCTGGAACGGGAGGGCGAGCGCTGTCCCGTTGTAGTCGAGGGCATAGACGTAGACGTCCCCTGACGCGAACGGCCCGGTCCGGTTGTTGAAATCCCCGAGCGCTGGTTCGCGTCCGCGCGCTCGGGCATGGGCGGCCGCCTTCTCAACGAAGGTCGCGAGCTCCTCCTTGGTCGACATGGCCGACGAGTTCACGCTCGTGTTCGTCCGTGCCGAATAATAGCCCGAGCCGATGTACCAATCGCCCATGCCGACGACGTAGCAGGTCTTCGGTTCGACTGCGTACCCGTCGGCCGGATTCGGGTACCTGAGCTCATAGAATCCCGAGCCGTTCTGTGCAGCCGAGACTCCGGCCTTGATAAATTTTGTTCCTCGTATATCCGCGGCATCCGATCGGTTGACACCGATCAGCTCGTGCTGGAACGGCAGGGCGAGTGTTGTGCCGTTCATGTCGTAGGCGAAGACATAGAGGTCGTCCTCAACGAACGAACCGTTCGGATCATTGAAAGCCAGGATTGCGCGGTCCTTCCCGTTCGCCCGTGCGTATGCGGCGGCCTGCTCGACGAAGGTGACGAGGCCGGCCCTGCTCCTGAGCGGAACTGTCGCAGCAACGGGATCGGGGGTATAGACGCCGGCGCCCAGGAACCAGTCGCCGAGGCCGATCACGTAACTTGTCTTCTGCTCCACCGTGAAGTTCCGGGCCGGGTTCGGATAGTGGTACCGGAAGAAGCCCGATCCGTTCCGTGCCGCTGTTATCGCGTCGCGTATATAGGCGACGCCGTTCAGGTCGACGGCCCCGGAACGGTTCGTGCCCACGATCTCGGGCTGGAACGGCAGGGCCAGTACGGTCCCGTTCATGTCGTAGGCGAAGACGTAGAGATCGCGTCGTATGAACGATCCGTTCCGGTTATTGAATGCGGTGAGCGCCGTCTCCCTGCCGTTCGACTTGGCGTACGCGGCCGCCTCGTTCACGAACGCGACGAGGCGTTGCTCGTCGACGGTCAGGTTCGCCAGCGGATTCGATGGTGAGTTCACCCCGCAGGCGACACAGGGTGTCGCCGTGGCCGTTGTAGTCGGCGTGGTGTTCGCCGGAGGGGCCGTGGTGCAGCCGGCCGCACAGAGCGCTGCGATAAGCAGAATTGCGAAGAGGGAGTGCCTCGGATCCATAAATGTACTCCTGCGGGTGGAGATATCTCCGTTTCGACTCGGCCCCGACTTCTGTCGGCCGGGAGAGATCGGGGGGAAGCCGTCGTACGGCCGTCATCGGCAGGGCCGGACAAGAAGCATGGCAATCTTTTATCGACTGGCCGGGAAGAGATCCAGTTAGGTGGCGGAATTGAATACTCACTGTCCTTGCTACCTTTTCTTAGCGCTGGGACTTTTCCTGCTCATCGGCCCCGCGACCGCTGCGACTCTCACGATCGATCACCCCTCGGAGAACGAGACCGTCATGGCCGAGTGCCGGGACTTCTATGTGACAGGAGCGATTCCGGCTGGAATCGTGGTGCCTGGAGACGTGCGGATCGAGCTCTTCCGCGGAACAGATATTGCCGGGACTCCAGTACGGTCGCTTGAGAGCCATGTCGACCCCGTGAACGGCACGACACCTATCTCGGCGATCGCGGCCGACTACCCGAACGGCACCTCGAAGGGGACGGTGATGGTCCCGGACCTTGTCCGAGAGCCGGGAGGTCTGGGCGAGACCTGGAACAAAGTCGTTGTAACCCCGCAGTACTACTCCGGCGTCATCCTGGGCGGCGTAACGAAGTCGTTCGATACGAACTACACGGATAGGGAGGGCCGACCGCTCGAGGACCTCGTTGCCGGCGATTACACGATCCGGGTAACGGGCCTATCGGGCGGGCTCGCGAACCTTATGGCCGAGAAGCGGATCACCCTCGGAAAGACCCATGCGGCTCTCGGACGATTCTCGCCGACGGCCCAGAAAGACCGTCTGACCGCGTTCGCCCGGGAGCACGACTACCGCATCTACTTCGATTCCTTCCCCGGGTACTTCTACTGGAACAGCGATGGCTATGTGATCCCCGGCCGGTGGGTCTCGAACGATGCCATCGAGGTATCGAACGACTGCCCCGGGACGCTGATCGATACAACGGGGGTTGCCGAGAACGACCTCTTCCTCTACGACGTGCGCAACTATTCGGCCACGTACACGGTCGAGACCGCGACGATCATCCGGACGGGTCTTGCCGACTCTCCCCGGACCGTGTACCACTACTACGCGGCCGGCGAACCGATCTATACCTATGTCGCCCAGGAGAACGGAACCCGCGTCTCCTTCAACTCGACCCTCTCCGTCTTCGCAATCGGGGATCGGCTCGCTCTGACCCGGGCCGAGCTTCGTCCCGTAAACTCTCTCGACCCGGTGGTCGATCTCGCCGACACGACTCCAAAGCGGCTGGACCTCTCGCCGAACAACGGAATCGCGGTCGCGTCCGGCGAGGGTTGCCTTCTCTACGGTGTGGTCGCGCCGATTCCGGCCACTGTCATCCCCGGTCCGTCCGGCCGGGACGGTATTCCCACAAACCGGATTGCCGGAGTGGCCTGGTCCCTCCTCGACGAACGCGGCACCACGATCGCCGCCTCGACCATTCCCGTCGCGCTCGGGCGACGGACCAACCCCGAAAAACCGACCGACATCGTCTACTCGACGTACGAGTTTGGCGGTCGGATCGGGGCGGGGGTGAAACCCGGACGGTATCTGCTCCGCCTCGATGCACGTGACGAGACGGGGGCCTTCATCAACGGTACGCACGAGGAGCTGCCGTTCGACGTGGGCAGTGCTCCGACCCCGACACCGACGATCACGGCGCCCCCGACCACAATCGCCCCTGTCCCGACGCCAATGCGCCAGCCCTATCGACCTCATCCGACACCGGGCCGGGTCGAGGCCGAGGACTACGACACGGGCGCTTCGGGTATCGCATGGTTCGACCGGACCCCCGGGAATCAGGGCGGCGTCTACCGCGCGAACGACGTCGACATCGAACGCGGGGGGTCCGCGTACAATGTCGGTTGGGTCAAGTCGTCCGAGTGGCTCGAGTACACGCTGACGATCGGGAGGAGCGCTTCTTACCGCGCCTCGTTCCGGGTGGCGAGTCCCTGGGTGGGACGGCAGGTCCGTGTCCTTGTGGATTCGGTTCACCGCGCGACCGTTGCCGTACCCCGGACCGGAGGTTTCGATACGTGGCAGACCGTGACAGTTTCGGTTCCACTGCCAAAGGGCACGCATCGTCTGCGGGTCCAGTTCGTTGGCGACGCGCAGAACCTGGACTGGTTTGAGTTCCGTCCCTGATGCTTCGTTTTTTCTTCACGCCTTCTCCTCCATTCCAACTCCGGGAGCGTTCGAATCTATCGAGCAAGGGAAACGTTCGTCAATGCGGCGTCGAATGAGCACAACCTGCTCGGTGCGAACTCTCGGCCTCGGAAATCGTACACTGGTCCGGCATTCGCGAACCCGGCGCCGGCGAGATCGAGATACGGTAATGCGTTGATCCCATTCGGATACACCATCCGGACAGAAAGGAAGGGCGGGACCACCGGGCGTGACGGCGAAGGGGGGGATAAACGCGGTACCGAGGATGGATCAACCGTACCAGGCGTCGCATGAAGAGGGATCGTCTATCGGTATGATAGAGCTTCTTCGGTGGGAGTGGCAACGGCTTTCGCCAACAATAAGTCCTCTCTTGCCAATATCACCACGTTCACGTGTGACTATGAACTCGCAAGGACTCTTTATCGCAGCTGCGGCCTTGGTCCTGCTCGGTCTGTGCCTCGCCGGATGTACGGCGCTGCCGGCGCCGAAGGCCGAGAAACTGGTCTTTCTGACCGAGGAGTACCCGCCCTTCAACTACCACGAGGAGGGCGGACAAGCCGGAATCGCGATCGATTTACTCAACGAGACGTTGCGACGACTCGGGACCGGCCAGACGGCAACCGAGGTCCAGTTTCTACAGTGGGATGTAGCCTACAACCGGACATTGTCCGAACCCGGGACGGTCCTGTTCGCCACATCCCGGCTGCCATCGCGCGAGAATCTCTTCAAGTGGGCCGGTCCCATCCACCCGGAGCGGGCGGTCCTCTTCGGGCTGCGCCAGCGCAATATCACTATCGCCTCCGCGTCGGAACTCTCGACCCACCGAATCGGGGTGGTACGGAACGACGCGGCTGTCCAGAAGCTCCGCGATCTCGGAGTTCCCGATTCGCAGCTTCGGATCGCAGAGCAGCAGGAGGCCCTGGTCGAGTGGCTTGATGCAGGCGAGATCGACCTCTTCGCTTACGGGGAGCTGCCCGGCCAGCAGCTCGCCGGCAGCACGGGGGGAAACCCGCTCCGTATCCAGCCGGTCTTCACGCTCTCCGAATACCAGACCTACTTCGCGTTCAACCGCAACACTTCGGATGAGACCGTGGCGCGTTTTCAGGCCGCGCTGGACCGGCTCTCGGTTGAACATGACACCGACAATGTCACGGTGAGGGATCGCATCTTCGGGTGGTATCTCCCGGAGGTGAGTCTGGCTCGGACCATATTCCTGACAGAGGAGTACCCGCCACTCAACTCCCGCGCGAACGGCACGATCACGGGGATCGGACCCGACATGCTGCGTGCGGTGATCGGACAGTTCAACCTGACCCTCCTGCCCGACCAGCTCCGGCTCACGTCCTGGACCGACGCCTACCGCATGGTGCTGAATCGAAACGAGACGGTCGTCTTCTCGACCGCGCGGACGGAGGACCGTGAGGGTCTCTTCCGCTGGGCCGGACCGATCGCCCGCCTTCAATATGTGGTGCTGGCCGATCGCGACCGGATGGTCCGAGGCGACGATCTCGCCCGGTACCGGATCGTCACCATGCGCGACGACGCGGCCGGCACCTACCTCCGCGCCCTCGGTGTCCCCGATAGCGCCATTCTGAGCGAGACGGACCCGGCGGCGCTCGTCGCGGCGCTGCGGAACGGCGACGCGGACGCTATCGCGTACCCGCTTATCACGGCCAGAGCCCTCCTCGCTCGATACGGCGCCGATCCGAACCGGTTCGAGATCGTCCGGACGCTGGGGGAGCGCGACATGTACTTCGCGTTCAACCGGAACATCTCCCCGAGCGTGGTCCAGGCGTTCAACCAGAGCCTTGCCGCGCTGAAGACCGAGAAAGACGCCGCAGGGATTGCACCGTACGAACGGATCCTCTATAACTACGTCGGGGTCGAGTGCACGGAGGCGAAGGCGAACAGAACTGGTGCGATGATGCTCGTCAACCTGACGGCGGAGAGGATCGCCGCGGATGCTCCCGGCACCTTCCGGACGATCAACGCCGGTGTCTCCCCGTACCGCGATCCGGCCGATCCCGAGGTCTACGCCTTCGCCTACGATACGAACCTGACCATGGTCGCGCATGCGGGCAACTACCGGCTCGTCGGACAGAACTATCGGGGCAGGACCGACGTGGCCGGAAAGGCGTTCCGCGACGAGATCCTGGCGACGGCGACGGTGAAGGGATCGGGCTGGGTCGACTACGTGTACGTGAACATCAACGAGAGCCGCCTCTCGCTGAAGACCACCTACTGTCGGCTCGTCCGGGGCAGCGACGGCCGTGATTATATCGTCTGCGCGGGGACGTTCAAGGACTGCGCGGCCTAAGGAAATCCCGGCGCCGGCTCCCTCGGCGGGACGACCGCGCCGGCCGCGATCGCCGACGCGCCCGTCTCAGCTGTTGTGCATCAGGAGTTCTTCCCGACCGGGGCCGCGCACAATACGGCAGGTTCCGTACGGCACGCGTATCTCGAAACGGGCCCCGATCCCCGGACGTCCCGTCTCGGCGATGGTCATGCCTGTCGTGGCGAGGATCTCGGCCGAGAGGTAGAGTCCGAGGCCCGTGTTCCGACCGTACCCGCGCTCGAAGATCCGCTCTTTCTCGTTGATAGGGACGCCCGTACCGTCGTCTTCGCAGACGATCATGAGCCCCCCCGCAGGTTGCGTCTCGACCGAGAATCGCACGCGCCCGACCGTGCCGCCGTGGCGGAGCGCGTTCTCGATCAGGTTATAGAAGACCTGCTCGATCAACGGGTCTGCCCGGATCTCCCACTCCGCGTTCGGGATCTCGATGGTCACCGATCGTCCCCCGAAGGAGTCGGCGGCGCGCCGGACCAGCGCCGTCACCGAGACCCACCTCGGGAGTCCCTGGCCGATCTCCTGATAGTCTCGCGTGAACTCGGCCAAGCGCTGAATCGCCCACGCCGCCTCGCGCGAGCGGCCCAGGAACCAGGCGAGCTCCTTGGTGCTCTCCGCCGTGCCGGCCAGTTCGAGCGATCCGAGCAGGACTGTCAGCTGGTTCAGGATGTCGTGGCGCGT
>DUGU01000032.1 GCA_013331215.1 Methanoregulaceae archaeon | reverse complement strand
ACAGCCCGCCTCGAGCGCGAGTTCGGCCATCTCGCGCCAGTTCGTGCGGTCGGCCGCGTACAGGAGGGGCCGGCGGCCCGGCGCGGCCTCGAGCCCCGCCCGGAGGACGTCCGGGTCGAACGAGCAGAGGAGGAGCGGCAGGTCGCAGGCGGCCGCGACCGCCCCGACGGCCTCCCTGAAGCGATCGGGGTCGCCTGTTGCCGACCGCACGGCGATCGCGTCGAGCCGGAGGTCGCGACCGATGTAGTTGTACGAGAAGTCCGCGGCCGTCCGGACGCGCTCGGCGAGCTGGTCGTGGGAGAGGGCGTCGTCGACGGCCATCGCGCAGGCCGTCGGGTGGTGGTACGTGAACTCGTGCCGCTGGACCACGTACTTGCCGCCGACCGTGACCGCGGTCGGGCCGTCGCCGATCCGCACGGCCCGGACGGGCGGCGCGAGCAGGGCCTCGAGCTGGCCGAGGTCCCCGGCGTGCTCCGGCCGGAGGAGCGGCGGGCAGGCCTCGAGGGTCAGCTCCCGGTTGACGAGCCGGGTCGCGAACGCCATGCAGTTCGGCTCGCCGCACTCGGCGCAGTTCGTCCGGGGGAGGAGCCGGTAGACCTCGATCGGGCTCGTCTCGGTGATCGACCGCTTTGCCATCAGGTCTCACCCCCGAGCCGGGCGGTCACCCAGTCGTTCGCGCGCCCCTCGGCGACCTCCTCGAGCGGCCAGGAGCAGAGCGCGTCGACGGCGCGCCGCACGGCCCCGATCGCGGCCGGGTGGGACATCATGAAGATGTCGACCCCGGCCAGCAGGAGCGAGAGCGCGGTCTCGGCCTCCCAGAGCGGACCGCGGAGCTCGGGGTTGCCGTACGTCGGCGGCATCGGCATCCAGGCCTCGCGCGCGGCCCAGGCATTGGTCGAGCCCGAGATGGTCGGGTGCTGCAGCTCGGCGTCGCCCAGCAGGGCCGCGTGCCGTGCCCGCTCGTGGATCGAGAACGAGTACTCGAGGCCGTAGCCGAGCGCGACCGTGGTGAGGTCCATCACGATCCGCTCGGGCGGCAGGTACTCGTAGAGCCGGCGGTTCAGCTCCTTCGCGTCGTTCAGCTCGAGGCCGGTGAACGCGAGCAGGTTGTGGCCGTGGACCGCGGCGGCCCGCGCGNNAGGGTCTTGGCCGTGGCCATCTCGAGCGTGACCGAGTTCAGGAGGAGCCGCTCGCCGGCGGCCATCGCCGCGACCTCGGCAAAGACATCCGCGTCCTTGCGGGGGTCGCCGCACCCGCCGACGATCAGGGGGACGTCGACGGCCTGGAGCACGCTCTCGACCGTGGCCGCGGCCTCGCGCGGGCTCGCGTTCCTGATCAGCGGATCGGTGGAGAGGAGGTGGACCGTGACGGCCTTCGCGCCGAAGCGGTTGACGTTCAGACGCGCCCACTCGGCCGGGTCGTCCCGGACCTCCTCGAACGGGGCCCGAAGCGCCTTCGGCATGGGCACGCGGGTGTCGAAGACGTCCATCGAGATGACCGGCCGGTTCACGATCGGCCGGTCGAAGAGCGCGAAGGCCGGGGCCTCGGCCCCGCCGATGGTGAGTGAGCGGGCGCGGGAGCCGCCCTCGCGCCGCGTCGCGCCGAGCACGACCTCGCGGACACGGCCCGGATACTCGGGGCGCTCGGAGACGAACTCGGCGGGGAGGAGCTCGGTCGGGCGCTCGGGCCCGGCCTCGGGCGGGGCGAGGCCGAGCGCCGCCGGTGCGAACGCGCCGAGGGGGAGGCGGAGCTCGAGCTCGTCGAGCTCGAGGCTGAACCCCTCGAGCTCGATCCGGCCCGCCGTCCTGAGCAGGGCGAGCAGTTCGGGCCCGATGGACCCGACGAGGTCGCGGCCGTTCATCGCCGCTCCTCCTCGCGGAGGATGATCACTCTGTCGGCGTAGATCCGGGCGTTCTTCAGGATGATACGGTACCCGCCCACTTCGAGCGGCAAATTCGCCACGGTCGCCACCTGCGTCCCGGCCGGCTCGGTCGCCCAGCGCGCAAGGACGGGGTGGTCGTGCTCCCGGAGGAACCCCTGGAGCTCGTCGACCGAGTGCACGTCGTTCTCGGTCGCGATCCGGTCGGCGGCCCCCTCGGGGATGAACGGCCGGACCCGCTCCAGGATCTCGGACGGCATCCAGACCACGCGGTCCCAGCCGCCGTCGGCCTGGAGGAACTTGCGCGACTTCAGGTACTCGAGCGAGACACCGTGGAACCCGTCGACCTGCCGTCCTCCGGCCGTCGAGTCGGCCATGGTCGAGAAGGCGAGTCCGTTCACGGTCGCATCGCGGAAGCCGCGATGGACGATCCCGAACCCCTCGACCTCGGGGATGTAGAACGCGATCCCCTCGAAGCAGCCGCAGGAGGTGTGGGGGTAACCGAAGGCGGAGTAGAGCCAGACCCGGTCGATCTCGCCCATGGACCGCTCCTTCGCGCTCGCGTTCACCCCCGCGAACTCGCCGTGGACCGGGTCCAGGCAGTCGCCCTTCTCGAGGGCGAAGATCGGCCCCTTGGGGTCCATCCGGGCCGCGGCCCGCCCGTCGAACCAGGAGATGGCGCCGCAGTTCGCGTACCGCTCGGGCGTGATCACGCAGATGTGCCGGGGCGCGAACGACTGGCAGAGGGCGCAGCCGTAGAAGGTCTCGACCTCCTCGTCCGCGAGCCCCCGCGCCCTGGCGTCGCGGGCCTCGTACCGGGCGAGGGCCTCGGGGAGGCGGGCTTCGACCTCGACCGGGTCCGTATAGAACGTCACCTGCATCGCCTCGATGATCGGGAGCTCGTTCTTGAAGAGGTGGAGCAGGACGCGCCCGAGGTACTCGAACGAGTCGAACCCGGCCCTATATGCCTTCTTCGAGAGCCGGACCCAGATGTCGTACCGCTGGTTCAGGTGCATCAGGCCCTCGACGTAGTTCGAGTACTCGTGGATACGGCGTTCGATGACCCCCTCGAAGTCCTCCTCGAGGGCGGGGCCCGCGATCTCGACCAGGATGCCGAGCGGGTACTTCCCGCCCTCGGCGAGATCCCTGATGTCGGGGCCGGCGATCCGGACCCGGCCGTCCTCGACGGCCTCGGGCGGAACGACGCGCACGAGCTCCCACTTCGCCGAGACGCCGGGACCGCCGAGCTCGAGCTGCATCTCCTGCTTCCGGATCCGCTCGCCCTCGTGGACGAGGCCGACGTCGACCGGGACGCTCTCGATCATGCTTCCGCCCCCAGGCCGAAGGCCTCCGCGATCAGCGCCCGCCAGGCCGGCCAGGCGAGGTTCGGGAGCGAGAACGAGGCGTGCGGCTCGTATCCCGGCGAGAGCGAGACCGTGACGAGGTCCGCTCGCCGGAGGCCCGAGAGGAGGGTCCACTCGAGCGCGTACGAGAGCCCGGCCATGAAGACCACGTCGTGCGGCCCCCTGCCGTCGACGCCCGTCCAGTCCGGGTCCGCGAGCCGCTGGCCCAGGTTCATGGCCGAGATGCAGAGGGCCGGCTCGATCCCCCGCTCCGCGAGCGCCGGCCCGGTGTCGCCCGTGGCCGCGACCGGCCAGCCCGCCTTCAGGGCAGCGCGGGCGAGCAGGTCGATGGCGTGCTCGCCGTCGCCGCCGACGACGAGCGCCCGGTGGCCGACCACGAGGAGCGGCCGCTTCGCCCTCCGGACGAGCGCGGCGAGGACGGCCGGCTTCTCGATCGGTGTTGCCGTGCTCGTGCCGCCCTGCATCGCGGGCTGGAACGGCTCGACGCGGCTCACGAGAATGCCTCCTCGGGAAGGAGCGTCGGGTCCGGGATCGGCCGCTCGACCCAACCGCGGGCCTCGAGCAGGGGCAGGAGCTCGTCCTTCTGCATCACGGGGAGATCGGCCCGGGTCCGGACGAACCGGTGGAGGTCGTCGGGCATCCGGCCGTAGCAGTTGCGGTACAGGTCGATGTAGTGCGAGAGCTTGATCGAGCGGCCGCGGCTCGTGTCGTTCGGCCGCATGGCGAGCTTCGCGATGATCGCCATCGCCTCCTCCTTGGTCTCGGCCGCGATAAAGAGATGCTCGGGCACGGGCCCGACGTAGACCTCGTCGCCGGTCCGGCGGTCGCGGACCGTCCAGTCTTCGTCGCAG
>DUGU01000278.1 GCA_013331215.1 Methanoregulaceae archaeon | reverse complement strand
CACATGATGGACGAGGAGGAGCGCAAGAAGCTCCTGAAGATCGAGGAGATGTTCATCGACGTCGGGGCCGAAAGCGCGGAGGCGGTGGCGGCTCTCGGGCTCGCCCCGGGCACGCCGGTGACGCTCGACCGCCAGCTCTGCAGCCTCTGCGGCGACCGCGTCTCGGGCAAGGCCTTCGACAACCGCGCGGGTGTGGCGCTCCTAGTCGAGGTGCTCCGGCAGGTCGAGTCGCCGTCGACGATCTTCGGCGTCTTCACCGTCCAGGAGGAGGTCGGATTGAAGGGCGCGAAGGTCTCGTCGTACGCGCTCGACCCCGACTGCGCGATTGCGACCGACGTCACGATCCCCGGCGACCACCCCGGCGTCCAGCTCAAGGACGCGCCCGTGGAGATGGGCAAGGGGCCGGTCGTCTCGATCGCGGACGCGAACGGGCGGGGGATCATCGCCCACCCGGCCATGCTCTCCTGGATCCGCGAGACGGCCGAGACGAACGGCATCCCGGTCCAGTTCGAGGTCGGCTCGGGCGGCACGACCGACGCATCGTCGATCCACCTCTCGCGCGAGGGCGTCCCCTCGACCGTCCTCTCGACCCCGGCACGGTACATCCACTCCCCGGTCGAGGTGATCGACCTCACGGACCTCGAGGCCGGGATCCGGCTGCTCGTCGAGGCGCTGAAGACCCGGCCCGACATCCCGCCGCGCCGGCCCGGGGGATCGGCATAACAATCATACGCTGCCGGGGCGAGATCATGATCGGCGCGCCCGCTCCGGCACCCGGGGCCCTCGGCGCTCCCTGGACCGCCATGCCCGACGCCTCTCCTCTCCCCGAGCCCGCCGCGCGCCGGGTCCTCGTCGCCATCCCGTGCTACAACGAGGGGCTGACGATCGGTTCGCTCGTGCTCAAGGCCCGGGCCCACGCGGACGAGGTGCTGGTCATCGACGACGGCTCGACCGACGACACGGCCGCGATCGCCCGGCTCTCGGGGGCGACCGTGCTCGTCCACGAGCGGCAGAAGGGGAAGGGCGCGGGCGTCCTCGACGCGATGGCGTACGCACGGGAGCACGGCTACGACGCGCTCGTGCTGCTCGACGGCGACGGCCAGCACAACCCCGACGAGATCCCNNCGACGGCCAGCACAACCCCGACGAGGTCCCGGCCGTGGTGGCCCCGATCCTCGAGGCCGGGGCCGACCTGGTGATCGGCTCCCGCTTCCTCGGCACGGACGCGGAGATCCCGGCCTACCGCCGCCTCGGCCAGCACGTGCTGAACATCTTCACGAACGCCTCGGCCGACTACTCCTCGACCGACTCGCAGTCGGGCTTCCGNNGTAACGTCGAGTCGGATATGATCGCCTACCTCTCGGCCCGAGGCCTTGCCATCGCCGAGGTCCCGATCTCGGTCCGGTACGAGGTGCCGCACCGGCACAAGAAGAACCCGGTCACGCACGGCATCGGCGTGCTCTCGAACATCGCAGCCCTGATCGGGGCCCGGAGCCCCCTCCTCTTCTTCGGCGTCCCCGGCCTCCTGCTCCTCCTTATCGGGGCCGTGATCGATACCTGGGCGCTCGCCCGGTTCTCGGCCACGGCCCAGGTGCCGGTCCTCGGCGCGCTCGCGGGCGGCCTGATGACCGTGGCCGGCCTGCTGCTCGTCGGCGCGGCGATCGTGCTCAAGTCCGTGAGCCTGCTGCTGCGCCACCGGCGGTGAACGATCCGATGGCCAGGCGGATAGCTCGAAGACCGGTCGCAACGGGCCTTTAAAACGATACATCCCTATTCAACCGGGACGCGGGAGGGGGCTTACGTCGCCCCCTCCCCTCGGCGCTTCGCGCCTCCCCCACCCCCGCGAGACGATGCCTCTGTCGGATCTGCGCCCTCTTTAGCGATGGAATCCCCCGGCGATCGATGGGACATGCGTCAGTGTATCGGAATCTCCACTGAGAAGGTGCATGCACACCGGAATCATTGCCGAACGCGGAGGAGGGAGACGAGCCGCCACCAGCGGTAAAAAAGAGTCCTAGATCCCGCGCCAGAGCTCGAGCGCCCGGCTCTCGGGGAGCTCGATGTCGTCGCGGGTGATCGTGGCCTCGGCCGCGACGGGCCGGACGAGCCGCGCGCCGTCGAGGAGGCCGATGGGGACATGGTCGGGGTGGTCCGCGATCTTCACGGCGACGCCACGGACGTCGAACGAGCCCATGGGGTGGCGGAGGATCTCGCCCTCGGCGAGGTCGCGCTTGGCCACGCCGACCACCTGCACGGTCGGGGCCGTGCCGTTGTTGAGCAGCGGCGGCCGGCCCTCGAGCGCGCGGCGGACCGTCTTGGCGACCTCGAGGTGGCAGAGGTGGTAGTTCCGGAGCAGGGTGTAGTACGGCCCCTCCCCCATCTTGTAATACTGGAGGTACGGCTGCGCCTCGTCCTCGTGCCGGGCCGTCAGGAAGACGCCGGCCGGCGCGCCGGGCACGCCGAGGAGGTAGTCGGAGAGGGGGGTCCCGAGCGCCTCGGCCGTCCGGGCGAGCTCGGCCCCGCCGGCCGCGACGCTCAGGGCCGTCGGGCCCAGGAGGCCGTCTTTCGCGATCGCGGCCCCGAGGCCGTTCGCGACGAGCGCCTGCTCGATCTGGACCTTGGTCCCGTCCGTGAACGCGACGGTCTTGTCCAGGCTGATCCCCTGCACGCCGGACCAGTAGCGCATGTCCTCGAGGGTCGGGTGGTGGTTCAGGAAGCCCTTGAGGTTGCCGTAGACGATGGGACGGAAGCCCATGGCGAGCGCCTCCTCGCGGAGGGCCGCGAGGCAGCCGGGCTGGTCCCCCTCGGCCTCGGAGAGGTAGCCCTTCCGGGCGAAGTGCGAGCCGACCGTCACCTGGAGCTCGGCGTCCATGGTGACCACCGGGAGCGAGGCCCCGATCGCGGCCTCCACGGGCTCGACCGCGCGAAGCGGGTCGCCCGATGCGACCACCACGAGGTCGCTCTCGCTCACCAGGTCGTCGACCGAGTTCGTCAGCAGTGTCGGCCTCGGGTAGTCCGTCCGCCGTCCGGGCTCCGAGTGGGTGAAGACCCGGACGACCTCGAGGTCGTCGGTCCGGTCGAGGGCCATCAGGATCCCCTTTGCGATGTATCCCGTGCCGACGATCCCGATCCGCGCCACCTCAGAGCCCTCCCTGTTTGGCCCTGCGGTGCTGCTGGACCATGTTCCCGGCCCGGATCAGGGAGTCGAAGGTCCCGGCGTCGGACCAGAAACCCGGCAGGACCGAGAACTGCATCTCGCCCATCCCGATGTAGGCATTGTTCACGTCCGTGATCTCGAGCTCGCCCCGGCCCGAGGGCTTGAGCGTCCTGATGATCTCGAAGACGCGGTTGTCGTAGAGGTAGCAGCCGGTCACGGCCAGGTTCGACTTCGGCCGCGCGGGCTTCTCCTCGATCCCGACCACGCGGTCGCCCGCGACCTCCGCGACGCCGAAGCGGTTCGCGTCCGGGACCTCTTTCAGGAAGATCTTGCCGCCCGAGCGGAAGTCCCGGATGTCGTCCCTGAACGAGTCCTCGAAGATGTTGTCGCCGAGGATCACCGCGACG
>DUGU01000013.1 GCA_013331215.1 Methanoregulaceae archaeon | reverse complement strand
ATCTACGGATGACGAAGAGCGACCTCGTCCACCTCCGTACCATTCTCGACGCCTGCACCCTCCTGGACGAGATCCGGGACCGGGTCGGCTCCGCCTCCAACCTCGCGGAGCGCCCGAACGAGCTGGCGAAGGCGGGGCGTCTTCTGACGGTGATCGGCGAAGCGGCCCGGAACATCACGCCCGCCTTCCAGGCCGTCCACGACGGGATACCGTGGCGCCTGATGGCCAGAATGCACGACCGTCTCACCAACTACCACTTCGGCATCGATTACGAGGCGGTCTGGGCCACCCTCGAGCGGGACCTTCCGCTCCTCGAGAAGGAGGTCGGGGCGGTCCTCCCGATGGCCGATGCCTGGTGGGGCGGCGATAAAGGCCCGTCCCCGGGAAACCGGCACGGGGCAGGTTCCGTCCGCGTCGGACCGTAACGCGGACGGCGGGGCGGCCGCCATCACCGTCCCCGCCAATCGCCCTGTTCTTTCTCCCGGTCACACCGGCTTCATCGTGAAGCGGAACGTGCTCCCGACACCCGGCTCGGACTCGACCCGGACCCGCCCCCCGTGCTGTTCGACGATCTTCCTGACGAGCGCGAGCCCGATGCCGGTGCCCTCGTACTGGTCGTGGGTGTGGAGGCGGCGGAACATATCGAAGATCCGGCCGAAGTACTCCTCCTCGATCCCGATCCCGTTGTCCTGCACCGCGAACTCGACCATCGGCCCGACGCGGTACGCCGAGACCTCGATCTCGGGCGGCACGCCCGTTCGGCGGTACTTGATCGCGTTCCCGATCAGGTTCGCAAAGACCTGCCCGAGGCGTGTCGGGTCCGCCATCACCATCGGCAGGGGCCCGCATTCGACCGAAGCCCCGGTCTCGCCGATCGCCGTCTGCATGTCCCTGAGGACCTCGACAAGCGTGGCACCGCTGTCGGTCGGCCGTATCGTGGTGCCCCGGGTCGTGACCCGGGAGAACTCGAGAAGGTCGCGGATCAGCGCCTGCATGCGGTTCCCGCCCTCGACGATGAACCCGATATACTCGTCGGCGTCCGCGTCGAGCTTCCCTCTGTACCGTCGCTCGAGGAGTTGAGAGAACGAGACAACCGAGCGGAGCGGTTCCTGCAGGTCGTGCGAGCAGACGTACGCGAAGCGTTCGAGGTCCTCGTTGCTCCCCTTCAGGATCCCGGCATACTCCTCCAGGGCCTCCGCGGCCCGTCTGCGCTCGGTGATATCGTGGATCATGCCGACGGAGCGGAGGACGGCGCCGGTCTCGTCCCGGAAGTGCTCGCACCGCTCGTGGACGTGCCGGACCTCTCCGTCCGACTCCCGTACCACCCGGAACTCGACCTCGTACCCGCTCCCGGCCTCCTCCAGCGATCCCCGGTACGCGGCATCCACCGCGCAGCGATCGTCGGCATGGACCAGCTCGAGGAACTCCCCGTAATCTACGGCCGGCTCATGGAGCGGAAGGCTCAGGATGCGGTACACCTCGTCCGACCAGACCACGCGGTTATTCGCGGGGGTGTACTCCCAGCTGCCGAGATGCGCGATCTCCTGGGCCTTCATCAGCAGGTGCGCGCTCTCCCGCAGCCTCCCCTCGGCCCTGCTCAGCTCCGAGACGCTCCGTCGCAACTCCTCCTCGTGTGCGGCGAGTACCCCGTACGCCGCCTCGAGCTCGGCATTCTTCCGGATCAACTCCTTCCTGACGCCGCTTCGCTCGAGGGCATACCGTATGGACCGGGCCAGAGACGGGCCGGCGAGGCTGTCCTTCGTCAGGTAGTCCTGGGCCCCCTCGTGGAGTGCCCGGAGCCCCGTCTCCTCGTCGTCAAGCCCGGTGAGTACCACGATCGGTACACCCGGATACGCCGCCCTGACCGTCCTGACGGTCTCGATCCCCTGGCTGTCCGGCAGCCCCAGATCGAGGAGGACGGCACCGATCTCCTCCGCCGCGAGGAGCGCGGACGCGGAGGAGAGGTCCCCCGCGCTCGTGATCTCGAATGTCTCTCCCGGCACCTCGAGCAGGACCTCCCGGACCAGTTCGGCGAAGGCGGGGTTGTCCTCGACGAGGAGGACCTTCATATCCGGGGGCCCGACCCCGGCGGGAGGGTGACGATCGAGAACCAGAAGGCCTCGATCGAGTTGACGATCTCGATGAACTCCCCGAACCGGACGGGTTTCCGGATATAGCAGTTGGCATGGAGCCGGTACGACTCCAGGACGTCCTGCTCGTCCTTCGAGACAGTCATGATCACCACCGGGATGACACAGAGGACCGCATCGCCCTTGATCTCGGCGAGGACCTCGCGCCCGGTCAGCTTCGGCAGGTTCAGGTCGAGGAGGACGAGGTCCGGCACCGGCGCCTCCCGATAGGCGCCCTCCCGGCGGAGGAAGGCGAGGGCCTCCATCCCGTCGGTCACCACGTGCAGGTTGTTGTGGAGCTTGCTGTCAAGCAGCGCCTCCTGGGTCAGGGCGATATCGGCGGGGCTGTCCTCGACGAGCAGGATCTCGATCGGTCGCATGCGTGCCGGGGGTCTGCCAGGGTCGTTCACGGGGGCGCCTCCCTGTGGAATGGGATGCTGAAGGAGAAAGTCGATCCGGCGCCCGGCTCGGACTCCACCTCGATCGCCCCCCCGTGCCGCTCGACGATCCTCCTGCAGATGGCGAGGCCGATACCCGTGCCGTCGTACTCGCCCTTCGCGTGCAGGCGCTGGAAGATCTTGAAGATCCGGTCCGCGAACCGGGGGTCGATCCCTATCCCGTTGTCGGCGACCGAGAAGACCTGGCGGTCGCCCTCGGTGACGGACGTGATCCGGATCTCCGGCGTCGCGCCGGGCTTCTGGAACTTGAGCGCGTTGCCGACGAGGTTCTGGAAGAGCTGCGCGATCTGGGTGCCGTCGGCGAAGACCCGGGGGAGGGGGTCGCGGGTGATGACGGCCCCCTTCTCCCTGATGACCAGCTGCAGGTTGGCGAGCGCCCGGTCGAGCGCCTCGTCGGTGTCGATGAGGTTGAATACCTGGACCTTGGTCTGGACCCGCGAGTAGGCGAGCAGGTCCTGGATCACCTGCTGCATCTGCCTCGTGCCGTCGGTGATGAAGTCGATGTACCGGTCCGCCTTCTCGTCGAGCTGGCCCCTGTACCGCCGCTCCAGGAGCTCGGCAAAGCCCGAGATCGCGCGGAGCGGCTCCTGCAGGTCGTGGGANNCTCTGTTTGAGCCGCTGCGCGTACTCGTGCAGGTCGAGCTCGGCCTGCTTGCGGTCCGTGATGTCCTGGCCCTGGGCGATGGTGGCGACCACGGCCGTACCGTCCCGGTTGTAGATGTTGGCCGAGTTCCAGAGGACCGTGCTGACCGAGCCGTCCGTCCGCAGGATCGGGATCTCGACCGCGTCCCAGTGCTCGCCGGACGANNCCGATGTAGCCGAGCGACGCCTCCATCCCCTCCTCGGGGAAGAGGCACTCGAGGGGGCGGCCCAGGACGTCCCCGGACCGCCGGCCGGTCAGCCGTTCGAAGGCGCGGTTGAACCGCGTGATCCGGAACGAGGTGTCCCAGACGATGATCGGGGCGTTCGCGTAGTCGATCAGGTTCTCCAGGTANNGCAGGGCGTCCTGGGCCCGGACGCGCTCTGCGAAGAGGGTCGCGTTCTCCATGGAGATGGCCGCCTGCGAGATCAGCAGCGCGGTCATGTCGGTCCTGGCCGAGGTGAAGACGGCGTCCGAGAGGCGGTTCTCGAGGTACAGGACGCCGGTCATCTTCGACTGGGTGATCACGGGAAGACAGAGGACGGAGCGCACCTGCAGCGCCTGGACCTCCTGGTTGTCCTTGAAGACCCCCTCGTTCATCGCGTCGTCCAGGATCAGCGGCTGCCTGGTCCGGTGGACGTAGCGGACGATCGCCTTGCAGATGTCGTCGGCCTCCTCGAGCCGCTTGTCGGGGGTCTGCACCCTCTCCTTGTCGGCGGCGTGGCTCTCGGCGCGGATGACCAGGTCCTCGCCCTCCGCGATCAGCAGGTACCCGTGCTGCGCCCCGGAGCTCTCGATCACCACGTTCATGATCTTCTTCAGCAGCGCCTCCTGCTCGATCTCGGCCGAGATGGCGAAGGACGACTTCATCAGGTACTCGATGTCGAGGTTGGGAAGTGTGCCGGCATGGGCCTCCGTCTCGGCGGACGAGGGGGAGACCTCGGCCTCGAAGATGGCCGGGTGCCGGTCGACCAGGTTGAGCAGCATGCGCTCCGCGCGGCACTGCCGGTACAGGCGCTCGGCCTCGACCAGGTAGAGCCGCCCGGTCCGCTGGCCGTCGCGCACGAGCGCGTCCCCGAGGCATTCGTTGAGGTGCCCCTCGAGGAGGATGTATCCCTGCCGGTGGGCGAGCTCGATCGCGTCGAGGTACAGGCCCCGGGCCTCCCGCAGATTGCCCGTGACCCGCTCGAGCTCGGCGCGGACAAGGGCGAGGTACGGCCGCAGGAGCGGGCCGAGCCCGGCCCAGACCTCGACCTGCTCGACGACCGGCCCGATCTCCGCGAAGAGCTCCTCCCGGCTCGCAGCGCCCTCCCCCGCCTCGTACAGTTTCAGGGCGTTGAGGACCCGGAAGACGTACCACTGCCGCTTCAGGACGTTGTCGGTCAGGCCCGAGAGGTACTTCCGGACCGCGGCGAGGCACTCCCCGGCCTCCCCGTGCTCGCCCAGGTAGTAGTGGACCAGGGCCCTGTGGACGAAGTAGCTCCCCGCGGAGGCGATGTGGTTCTCCCGCTCCCAGCGCTCGAGCCGCTCCTCCATGGGCACGGGCACGTACTCCCGCTTCATGGGCTCGACCCACCCGGCCTGCATCGCCTCGGCCAGGCCGACGGAGAAGGAGAGGTGGTACCGGTTCGAGAACTGGAGGCACTCGCGGGCGTACTCCTCGATGACCGAGAGGTCGGCTCCCTGGACCTGGAGGTTCCACATCAGGGGGCCGTACGAGAGCCCCGCGTTGTAGAGGTCGCCGCAGTTCTTTCCGGACTGGATCGCCCTGAGGCAGTACTCCGCGATCTCGTGCGGGTGGCTCCGGGAGTGCATGTTGCACCAGACGATCCCGTTCATGCCGCGCGTGGCGCCGAAGGTGTTGGGGTACCGCGCGGAGAGCTCGCGGGCGAGGTCCTCGTACCTGAAGGCCCGTTCGAAGTCGCCCTGCTCGCCGAGCATCAGTCCCATGATGCTGAAGGAGTAGATGACCGACTCGTCCATGCCCCCCGCGAGGCAGTGCCGGGTCGACTGCACGGCCGAAAGGTAGAGCTGCGGCACGAGCCCCGACATGTACAGGTCCGGAATGAGCTCGCTGTAGAAGGCGAGCTCGATCGTGCTCGCCCGCTCCGTCGTGAACGGCATCCGCCGGATGGTCTCCCAGACGTCGATCCCCCGGGCGTCGATGCCGGCCAGCAGCTCCCGGCGCCGGCCGTCGGCCTCGTCACCGTCCTCCGGGATCGCCTCGTCGAAGATGGCCAGCCCGCGGTTGGCCGTCTCGATGGCCTTGATGAAGT
>DUGU01000041.1 GCA_013331215.1 Methanoregulaceae archaeon | reverse complement strand
CGGCGCGGCTCCGATCCCGAGCAGGGCGTCGACCACCAGGTCGGCCTTCTCGAAGAGGGGGGCGAGCACGGCGAGGTCGGAGGGGCAGCCGACCCGGTGGACCGGGACGGGCGTGCGCGCGAGGAGCGCTCCCTGCGCCGCGGTCTCGGGCGTGGCCTCGCCGTCGACCGCGACCACCGCGACCTCGACCGCGCCCGCGAGGTACCGCGCCGCCACGAAGCCGTCCCCGCCATTGTTCCCGCGCCCGGCGAGCACGAGCACGCGGGCCGGGTCTCCGTCGAGCGCGGCCCGGGCGACCGCGGCCCCCGCGGCCTCCATCATCTGCAGGGACGAGAGCCCCAGCGCGACCGCGTTTCGGTCAACGGCCCGCATCCGGGCCGGCTCGATCGCGCCGTGTTCGGCGAACTCCGCAAGGTCGATCATCCGCTTGGGTCACCCTTATCCAGTTTAAGGGCGTTACTCATACATCAGTATGGGCTTTTCCGAGGAGGTGCGCGGCGCGGCCCAGACGATCCGGCGGGCGGAGGCGGTCTCGGTCATCTCCCACATCGACGCGGACGGGATCTCGAGCGAGGCGATCGTCCGGACCGCGGTCGCGCGCGCGGGCGTGCCGGTCAGTTCCCACTTCGTCCGGCAGCTCGAGCCGCTCACCATGAAGGCCGTGCCCGAGGACGACTCTCTCAAAGTCTTCGTCGACCTCGGCGCGGGCCAGCAGAACCTGCTCGAGGAGCGCGGGCTCTCGGCGGACGAGGTCCTGATCCTCGACCACCACGTGGCCCAGCCGTGCGGGACCGAGTACCAGCAGGTCAACGGCGTCCCCCACGGGCACACGAAACTCTCGGCCGCCGGCGTCGCGTACTTCGTGGCGAAGGCCCTCGACGAGGAGAACGTCGATCTCGCCAAGATCGCGATCGTCGGGAACGTCGGCGACATGATGGCCCGCGAGACCCTCGGGCTCGTCGGCCCCGCGGCCGAGATCGTCGCGGACGGGGTCGCCCACGGCTCGGTCCGCGTGGTCAGGCGCGACCTGAACTGCTACGGGACCTCGACCCGCCCGGTCCACGTCTGCCTCTCGTACAACGACGACCCCCGCATCCCCGGGATCACGAACGATACGCCCGGGGCCCTGCGGTTCCTGAATAAAACTCTCGGTTTCGAGCTCAAGGGGCCCGGCGGCCGCTGGCTGGTCTGGGAAGAGCTCGACCTCCCCGAGAGGACGAAGATCACGTCGGCCCTCGTCCAGCAGCTGCTCGCGAACGGCGAGGGCGTGGAGCGGGTCTTCGCCGACTCGTACCTCTTCCCCGACGAGCCGGCGCGCTCCCCGCTCAGGAACGCCTCCGAGTACGCGACCCTGCTCAACGCCTGCGGCCGGTGGGCCAAGCCCGGGATCGGCTCGAAGATCTGCTGCGGCGACCGGGGCGATGCGTACCGCGAGGCCGAGTACATGCTCAACAACCACCGCTCGATCATCCGCGAGCTCCTCCAGTTCATCCTGGACACGGGCGTGACCGAGCTCTCGCACCTCCAGTACCTCCACGTCGGGGACCGCTATCCCGACACGATCGTCGGAATCGGGGCCGGTATGGCCCTCGGCAAGCTGAACTGGCGCAAGCCGATCCTGATCATGTGCACGCTGCCCGAGGACCACGGACTGACCAAGGTGAGCATGCGCACGAACGAGTGGTCCGTCCGGCGGGGGATCGACCTCCAGGCCGCGCTGAACGCGGCCTCGGCCGAGTTCGGCGGGGGCGGCGGGGGCCACCCGATCGCGGCCGGTGCGTTCATCCCCCACGAGGCCGAGGAGGTGTTCGTCAGCCGTGTCAACGACCTGCTTCGAGACCAGCTCGCGTGATAGGGTCCGCACGATCGCGAACCTCCAGTTCGGGCGAGACGTCGGCGTCGGGCTCTTCCCCGATGACGTGACCTTCACCCGCTCCACGACCGGGCGGGTCCGGAACGTGATGCTCGGCAAGGACCGGCTTGCGACCATCCGCGCCCAGGACGGGCGGCTCGTGCTCGGGATCGCCGGAGCCCGGCGGCTCCAGGCCGTGCTGCCGCTGCCCGCGTACCGGGTGGCCGTGCTCGACGAGGTCGAGGAGTTCGTCGCGGCCGGCAAGAACGCGATGGCCAAGCACGTGATCGAAGCGGACCCGGGGATCCGGGCCGGGGACGAGGTGCTCGTGGTTGCCGGAGACGACAGGCTCGTCGCGACCGGGACGGCCGTCCTCTCGGGGCCGGAGATGACGGCATGTATGTATGGGGTCGCGGTCAACGTTAGATCCGGGAGGGAGTAGACGTGTTACCAGGCGGAATCAATCCCAAGCAGATGAAGGCGATGATGAAGAAGATGGGGATGGAGGTCGCCCCGATCGAGAACGTCAGCTCGATCGTGATCACCACCCCCGAGGGCCGGTACGTCTTCGACGAGGCCGAGGTCGTCGCCATGACCATGCAGGGGGCCACGACCTACCAGATCTCGGGCGGCGAGCCCCGGTTCGAGCCGGCCGCCCCCGAGATCCCCGAGGACGACGTCGCGCTCGTCGCCGACCAGGCCGGCGTCACCGCGGACGAGGCCCGGGCCGCGCTCGTGGCCGCGAACGGCGACATCGCCGGCGCGATCCTCGCGCTCGCCGATCGGGGCTGAGTGCATGTTCGCGGCGGGCGACCGGGTTCTCCTCGCCGGCTGCGGGCGCGAGTTCTATGTCCGGGCCGGCGAGGGCGTCCTCTCGACCGACCTCGGGATGATCGACCTCGCCGCGCTCGCGGGTCTCCCCGAGGGGAGCGTTATCGAGTCCCACCTCGGCAAGCGACTCACGGCCCGGCGTCCGCGCCCCACCGACTTCTTCGTCCACGCCCGCCGCTCGGGCGCGCCCATGCACCCCAAGGAGATCGGGGCCGTGATCGCGAACACGGGCATGAACCGGCGCGACGCCGTCCTCGACGCGGGCACGGGCTCGGGGATCGCCGCGATCTACTTCGGCTCGATCGCCGCGACGGTCGAGACGCGCGAGCGCCGCCCCGACTTCGCCGCGCTCGCCGAGAAGAACGTCCGCGACGCGGGACTGGACAACGTCACGGTCGTCGCGGGCGACCTGCTCGAGGCCGAGGGGAGCTACGACGTGGTCCACCTCGACATGGAGTGCCGGGAGGAGCACGTCGAGCACGCCCACGGGCTGATCGTGCCGGGCGGGTACCTCGCCTGCTACACCCCGTTCATCGAGCAGTTTCAGGCCGTGCACGATGCGGCGAGCCGACTCTTTCCCGAGGTCCGGGCGATCGAGCTGATAGAGCGCGAGATGACCCGTTCGGCCCGCGGAACTCGCCCGTCCACGCGCGTCTGCCACACGGGCTACCTGACCTTCGCGAGGCGGTGACGATGCGGCACATCATCTCGATCCGCGACCTCGACCGGGCAGCGATCGACGGTTTCCTCGACGCCGCGGCCGGGATCGAGGCCAAGCGCTACGATCCCGAGCTCCTGCGCGGGAAGATCCTCGGCATCCTGTTCTTCGAGCCCTCGACCCGGACGCGGATGTCGTTCGAGTCGGCCATGGCCCGGCTCGGCGGGGTCTCTCTGACAATGGGGTCGGTGGAGGACTCGTCCGTCGCGAAGGGCGAGACCCTCGCGGACACGATCCGGGTCGTCTCGGGGTACGTCGATGCGATCGTCCTCCGCCACCCGCGCGAGGGTGCGGCGCGCCTCGCCTCCGAGTTCGCATCCGTCCCGGTGATCAACGCCGGTGACGGCGCGGGCCAGCACCCGAGCCAGACTCTGCTCGACCTCTACACCATCCGGAAGTCGATGCCGATCGACGGGGTCCGGGTCGGCCTTCTCGGCGACCTCCGGTACGGCCGGACCACGCACTCGCTCGCGATGGCCCTCTCGCTCTACGGCGCCGAGATCGCGGCCGTCGCGCCCAAGGGGCTCGAGCTCCCCTCGGGGATCGTCCGGGAGCTCGCCGACCGGGGAACGGCCGTGACCGAGTACAGCGCGATAGAGGACGTGATCGCCCACCTCGACGTCCTCTACGTGACCCGGATCCAGCGCGAGCGCTTCCCCGACGCGGCGAGCTACCTGGACGTGGCCTCGTCGTACCGGATCACGCCCGAGCTGATCGCCCGTGCCCGGCCCGAGATGATCGTGCTCCACCCGCTCCCGCGCGTGGACGAGATCGACCCGCGGGTCGACGCGCTGCCGAACGCGAAGTACTTCGAGCAGGCCCACCACGGTGTCTCCGTGCGGATGGCCATGCTCGGCGAGGTGATGGGATGACGGACGAGCGCCCCCAGGGGCTCCTGATCAGCCCTATCCGGTCCGGGACCGTGATCGACCACATCACGGCCGGGCAGGCCCTGAACGTCCTCCGGATCCTCGGGATCACGGGCACCACGGCCGAATCGGTCTCGGTCGCGACGAACGTCGCATCGGGCCTCGTGGGAAAGAAGGACATCGTCAAGATCGAGAATCGCGAGCTCAGGAAGGAGGAGGTCGACCGGATCGCGCTGATCGCGCCGAATGCGACCATCAACATCATCCGCGAGTTCGTCGTGGCCGAGAAGAAGGGCGTGGAGACGCCGGCCGAGCTCTCGGGCGTGGTCCGCTGCCCGAACCCGGGCTGCATCTCGAACACGGCCGAACCGGCCCGCTCGCGCTTCATCGTGACCCCGAACGGCCTCCGCTGCCACTACTGCGACTGGCTGGTCACGAAGGAGATCGCCGAGCACATCCTCTGAGGGCGGCGGGGACGGCCCCCGCCCGAGACGCCCCCTTTCTCTTCCCGGCTTATACGGATCTCCTCGGCGTCCCTTCCTCCTGCCCTGCCTCGTCGGGGGGCATCACTTTCAGGTTGGACGGAGGATCCGACAGAGGCATCACCCCGCGGGGATGGGCGGGGCGCGAAGCGCCGAGTGAGGGGGCGGCGCAAGCCCCCTCCCAGTTCAGAGGTACACGAAACCGGAAGCTGCTGACCCAGGACAACAGTGCGCCTCCAATGCATCGACGTCGACACTCGCTGATCCGGCTCGCTTCCGCTCCGCTGCTCGCCGGTACGGGGAGTGGGCTCTCGCCGCCCCTCCCGCATCGTTGCGCTCGGCACCCTCCCCCACGCCCGGTTGAGATGCGTGTTGGCCGGCATTCTCGTCTGTGGACCGCGCTCCTTTTCACCACCAGTATATAGGCCCGGCCCCAACGCTGATCCGCATGGAGTCGAAGGTCCCGGCGAGCGAGCTCGACGACCGCCTCCAACGGTTCCGGCGCCTCATGGACGCCGCGGACCCGGCATGGGAGCTCGCCGTCGTCCTCAGCAAGATCAACCTCTACTACTTCACGGGCACCATGCAGGACGGCATGCTCCTCGTTCCCCGCGACGGCGAGGCCTGCCTCTGGGTCCGGCGCAGCTACGAGCGGGCCGCGAACGAGTCGCTCTTCCCCCTGATCCGGCCGATGCGGAGCTATCGCGACGCCGCGGCCGGCACGGCGCCGATACCGGCGACGGTCCACCTCGAGACCGAGCAGGTGCCGCTCGCCGTGTACCAGCGCCTCCGGAAGCACTTCCGGTTCGAAAACGTGCGGGCGCTCGACCGCGAGGTGATGCGGGCCCGGGCCGTCAAGAGCCCGTACGAGCTCGGCCTCATGGAGCGGGCCGGCGCGATCCACCGCCGCGTGCTCGAGGACCGCGTGCCCGAGATCCTCCGCGAGGGGATGACCGAGGCCGAGCTGACGAGCGGGCTCTACACCCTGATGATCGAGGAGGGGCACCACGGGATCGTCCGGTTCGGCATGTCCGAGTCCGAGATCGTGCTCGGGCTGATCGGGTTCGGCGAGAGCTCGATCTACCCCACGTACCTCGACAGCCCCGGCGGGAACGCGGGCATGGGGCCTTCCGCCCCGCTCTTCGGGAGCCGGTCTCGGCGGCTCCGCGACGGCGACCTCGTCTTCATCGACGTCGGGTGCGGCTACGCCGGGTACCACACGGACAAGACCATGACGTACGTCTTCGGCACGCCCCTGCCCGACGATGCCGTCGCGATCCACGCGCGGTGCGTGGAGATGCACGACGCGATCGCCGCGCTCCTCCGGCCCGGGGCCGTCCCCTCGGCGATTTACGAGGCGATCACGGCCGACCTGGAGCCCGCGTTCCTCGAGAACTTCATGGGCTTCGGCAACCGGTCCGTCCAGTTCCTCGGCCACGGGATCGGCCTCGAGGTCGCCGAGTGCCCCACCATCGCGCGGGGGTCCGACGAGCCGCTCGAGGCCGGGATGGCGATCGCGGTCGAGCCCAAGAAGGGGATCGCGGGCGTCGGGCTGGTCGGCACCGAGAATACGTTCGTGGTCGCGCCGGGCGGCGGCCGGAGCATCACCGGCCATCACCCCGGGTTGATGCCGGTCGGATAAGAAAATACTCTGGGTATAGTGGCAAACTAGCCACTAACCTCCTTCTCCAATAACTCAAGTATGCGCTTTAATTTCACTTTGTCGCCCTCAGTTCTGTGATTATATCGCCAAACGTACTCACCCAAATATAGGTATAATTTTTCCCGACGAAT
>DUGU01000237.1 GCA_013331215.1 Methanoregulaceae archaeon | reverse complement strand
GGGAGAAGTACATCCCGATCGTCGCCTCCGCGCACGAGATGATGCGGGCGGCCGCAGTCCTCTGCGACGAGGCCCGCGAGGTCGAGAAGGCCGCCGACGGCGTCGTCCGCAAGCCCCACAAGAAGGACGGCACGATCGTCAGCAAGACCAAGCTGATCTCGAAGCCCGAGTAACCCTCTACCCGACCTATTTTTCCGACTCGACCATCCGATAGCGGGCGCCGAGCTCTTCAGGGAGCGTCATCACGACCGGGTGCTGGTGGAGCCGCTCCATGAAGGCCGAGTCCGAGATCGAGCCCGGGTTCGGGTTGATCCGGGCGATCACCGAGCAGAAGGCCGAGAAGCCCCGGTCGGAGCCGGACCGATCGAAGAAGACCGCAACGTTGAACGCCTGCGTTCCGAGCGACCGGTAGAGGTCGACCACACGGCAGATGCCGTCCGCAAGGGGGGCCAGGTACGGGCCGGCCTCCTCGAGGGTCGCAACGGGCAGCAGGCCCCGCACCTCGCGCTCGCCGAGCGGCACGGCCGAGGCGATGAACGGGACCTCGCCGCCGAAGAGCCAGCGGTCCGTCCCCGCCTCGTGCTCCGCGAGGTCGTCCCGGTACCTCCGGCCACGCCGGATGCGGTACCGTGCCGAGGCATCGATATACAGCCCGGGGACATGGGACGGTCGCCGATCGGCAAGTCCCTGGAGGTGCGGATGGGGCATCGAGGCGCCGGCCGAGGCGAGGTAGTTCCAGTTGATCGACGGGTAGCCGGGGGCGCCATCGAGCGATGCCGCGATCCCCTCGAGCGCGTCCGCGAGCTGGCGCACCGTGAGCTGCTCGACCTCGTGCGAACGGCAGATCACGCCGACCGTATGCCGCTCTGCAAACGGGTACCGGTTCGGAAAGGTCACGGACTCGCCCCGCCGGATGCGGGTGCCGTCGGAGAAGGTAGGGGTCTCGGCCTCGAGGTGTTCGGGGCAGAACGGGCAGTCCGTCGGCGCCGGTACCGGGGCCGAGATCGGGTGATCGAGCCCGCGAAGGAGCCGGCCCGGGCTGATCGTGCAGGAGAGGCCGGTCAGGCGTTCGCGCCGGTACTGGAGCGGAAACGCACCGTTCTGCCGCTCCTCGATCACGAACATGGGTGCCCGGAGCTTGGCCCGGCCTCGATATTAACGCTTGGGAAAAATAGGCGGGTATGGGGGTTTACACGACGTACTTGCCGAGCAGCCGGATCGAGTCGGTCATGTTCGGACCGAGCGGCGAGCCGAAGATGATCTGCGTGACGCCGGCGGCCTCGAGGTCCGCGCACTTCGCCTTGACCATCTCGGGGGTGCCGGCGATCGTGAACGCGTCGATCTCCTTGTCGCCGACGAGCTCGCCGACGGTCTTGAAGTCGAACTTGCCGAGGGCGGCCTTGATGTTCGCGACGTTCGCGAGGTCGAGGCCGTGGCGGTTGAGCAGGGGCTCGGGCGAGCCGGCGGCGATGAACGCGGCCACGATCTTCGCGGCGTTCCGGGCCTTCTTCTCGGACTTGTCGATCGACATCGCGGTGTACGCGCCGATGTCGAAGCCCTTCTTGCCGACCTTGTCGGTCGCGCCCTTGATGATCGGGATCGCGGCCGCGAAGTCCTTGGGGTTCGAGGCGTTGATCAGCGCGCCGTCACCGACCATTCCGGCGAGCTCGAGGACCTTCGGGCCCTGGGCGCCGATATAGACGGGGATGCCCTTCTTGCCGGGGAGGTTGACGCCGGTCAGCTTCGCGCCGTCGTACTTGAAGAACTCCATCTCGGGGGTCGAGACGGTCTCGCCGGTCAGGAGCTTGCGGATCACCGCGACGGCCTCGCCGAGGCGGGCGACGGGCTTCTCGGGCTTGATGTTCAGCTTCGGCAGGGTCGAGAGGTCGCCGGGACCGATGCCGAGCACGGCGCGTCCGTCCGAGATCTCGTTGAGCGTCGCGGCGAACGAGGCCATCGCGGCCGGCGTGTCCGTGAACGCGTTCATGATCCCCGGGCCCATCTTGATCGTGTTGGTCGCCTGCGCGATCGCGGCGAGGGTGGGGTAGCAGTGGCGGTTGTTGTAGTGGTTCGTGATCCAGGCGAAGTCGATGTCCTTCGACTCCGCGAGCTTGCAGTAGTTCACGACCTGCTTGACGTTGACGTTTCCGGGAACGAATTCGATACCATAGGTTGCCATGAGGTCACCTCATAGTCTAATTACCGTCCGTTCCATTATTAACGTTGTCATTTCTTTCCAGGGCCGGCCGGATTGCGATTCGGGCCCGCGGGCGAGGCGGAAACGGGCCCCGCCGGGGGGTTCGCTGACGGGGGGAAGAGCCGGGGGGCGCCCCGAGCGGGGTCTGCCGCGGATCGGTTCGGCCGGGGCCAGAACCATTGAATAGGACACCCGCACCATCCATCAGGTACGGGCGGGGCTACGGCTCGCCCGCTCATTCGCGATGGTCGCTCAGGGGTTCGTCTCCGGCATCTCCGCAACGCTCACGGAACGGTCCGAAGGGAGACCGACGACCCCGGGCGGAGGTGTTGGGGAGGTGACGGTGACGTGTCGCAGGGGTCTCCGGTGCCGTTATCGCCGTGTCGCGGCATTCCGGGTGACAGGGTCGTGTGCAGCGCATTCGCGTCGGCTCCGGGAGGTGGTGCGGCCGTGAAGGTCGATGCCGTGCTGATCGACCTCGACGGCGTGCTGTATGTCGGGGACGCTCCGGTACCGGGAGCGGTCGAGGCTCTCGAGCGGCTCCGGGACGAGGGGATCCCGTTCAGGTGCGTGACGAACACGACCCGGCATTCCCGGTGGTCGGTCGCCGCACGTCTCCGCGACCTCGGCTTCGCGATCCCCGAGGCATGGTGCTTCACTCCTGCCATGGCCGCCGTGCGCCGGCTCGGCGAGGAGGGCGTTTCGGCCTGCCACCTGATCGCGACCGGCGATGTTCACCGTGACTTCGAAGAGGCCGGCGTCAGACTCACTGGAGGGGAGATGCCGTACGTCGTGGTCGGCGACGCGGGCGACCGGTGGACCTACGGCAGCATGAACCGGGCGTTCCGCCTTCTCGTCGACGGCGCCCGGCTCCTCGCGCTCGAGCGGGACCGGTACTGGCGCGACGCGGACGGCCTCTCGCTCTCGGCCGGGCCGTTCGTGGCCGCACTCGAGTACGCGGCCGGAGTGACGGCCCAGGTGGTGGGCAAGCACTCGCCCGCGTTCTTCCGGCTCGCGCTCGCCGACCTCGGGGTCCCGGCGGAGCGGGCCGTGATGGTGGGGGACGACGTCGCGACGGACATCGGCGGTGCGCAGGCCGCCGGTCTTGCGGCGATCCTCGTCAGGACCGGTAAATTCCGACCGGATGCGCTCGCAGCCTCGCCGGCTGTGCCGGACAGGGTCCTCGGCTCGATCGCGGACCTGCCGGCCCTGCTGGAGCGCGGCGGATGAAGCTTCGGGTCGCCGCACTGCTCGTGCTCTTTCTCGTCGTCGCCACGGCCGGATGCGCCGCGCTCTTCGGGCCGAGCGCCGAGTACCCGGCGATCGCGCCCGTGCCGGGTGCCGTCGGATCGGTGGCTGCCGATCACGCGTTCGAGTTCGAGGACGGGGCCGAGACGGTCGGCGTGACGATCGACGCCGGGGTCCTCGCCGGGGCGAGAACAGGCCAGAAAGAGGTGCTGATACGGGGAGAGGTCCCGGAGGAGGAGTGGATCGCCGGCGCCTACCGCGCCCAGGTCCTCGACCCTGCCCTGGACCGGTTCTATGGCGACCTGCTCGTCGGGTTCCGCGAGGCCCGCGACCGGCGCGGGCTCGACAGCGACCGTTACCTCGAGCTCGTGGCAGCCGCCGTCCAGCAGCTCCCGTACGTCTCGGCGCCGGGAACGGCTGCGAAGTACCCGGTCGAGACGTGGGCGGACGGAAGCGGGGACTGCGACGACAAGGTCCTGCTGCTCGCCGGCCTCCTCGCACGGGAGGGATACCGCGTTGCCCTCCTCGTCTTCCTGCCGGAGGAGCATATGGCCCTCGGGGTCGGTTGCCCGGCCGGGTACGGGTACGGCGGCTCCGGGTACGCCTACCTCGAGGTCACGAACGGCTCGTACGTCGGGGCGGTGCCCGAAGGGATCGGGAACGGAGTCCGGCTCGCCTCATCCCCGCTCGTCGTCCCGATCGGAAACGGCACGACCGTGTACGGCGCCGCTCCCGAGACCGCGACCATCGACGCGGCACGGCAGGCAGCCCGGGCGCGCGTGGACGCGCTCGGCCCCGAGATCGACCGGCGCCGGAACGCGCTCGAGACGGACCGTCGCCGGCTCGAGGCGCTCCGTTCGGCCGGGGACCATGATGCCTTCGAGGCCGCGTACGCGCGATACGGCGCCGACACGGCCGCCTGCGACCGACTCGTCGAGGAGTACAACCGAGCGGCCGACCTCCTGAACCGGACCGCGGCAAACCGGTACGACCGGGCCGGGGCGGCGGCCTACGTCTCGGCGCAGCCGCCGTAGCCGGCAGCCCGGGCCGCGAGCCCGGCGAAGAACCCGGCCGGTGCGGGTGTCGCGGGGGCCGGCCGGACCAGCTGGCCCCGCCGCCGCACATTCGGATACCGGGCCGCGCGCTCGGCGATGTGGATGAACGTCTCTCGATCCATGCAGGAGAGGTCGCCGGGCCGCTCTATAACCTGGTACGGTCGCGGTGTGAAAGTGAAGGGGGGGGATCGGCAACGGTTTAATCTCGCGGCCCGATACATCTCGCGAGGAGTTTTATGCTCGAGATCACAGACCTGCACGTCTCGATCGGGGATCGGGAGGTCCTCCACGACATCAACCTCACGATCCCCGACGGCGAGACCCACGTGATGATGGGGCCTAACGGGTCGGGCAAGACGACCCTGCTCCGGACGATCATGGGTTTTGCGGGGAACGAGGTGACCGCCGGCTCGATCGTCTTCAACGGCGAGGACGTCACCCGGTTGCCGTTGCACGAGCGGGCCGAACGGGGCATGGGGATGCTCTACCAGCGCCCGCCCACCATCGCCGGACTCAAGCTCGGCAAGCTCCTGGAGGTCACCGCCCGCGAGCACCGGGAGCGTATCCCCGCGCTCGCCGCGGAGCTGAACATGGACCGGTTCCTCGACCGGGACGTGAACGCGGGCTTCTCGGGCGGAGAGATCAAGCGGAGCGAGGTGCTGCAGCTGCTCGTCCAGGACCCGACGTTCACCATGCTCGACGAACCCGAGTCCGGGGTCGATATCGAGAACATCTCCCTGATCGGGACCGCGATCTCCCGTCTGCTCGAGAAGGACCAGCACATCGTGAAACGGCACAAGAGCGGGCTGATCATCACGCACACGGGCTACATCCTCGACTACATCGACGCCGACTACGGGCATGTCCTCTGCGACGGCGTCTTCAAGTGCCACGGCAACCCCCGCGAGATCCTCAAGTCGATCAAGACCCACGGGTACCAGGAGTGTGAAGAATGCCAGCGAACGTAGAAGAGCTGAAAGATCTCTCGGCCGAAGACAGGGGCCGGCTCGAGCTGGCCGGGCTCGACGTCGGGGAGACCGAGCGCTCGGGCTCCTTCTTCCAGATCGACCAGGAGATCCGGCACGCCCACTCGGGGACCGAGGGGATAGAGGTGCTGCCGATCGCCGAGGCCCTGCAGAAGTACGACTGGCTCAAGGACTACTACTGGAAGGCCGTCGATCGGGACAAGGACAAGTTCACCAAGTTCGTCGCGAAACAGGAGGTCCAGAAGGGGTTCGCGGTGATCGCGAGGAAGGGCGCGAAGGCGATCTACCCGCTGCAGGCCTGTCTCTTCCTCGCGGGCGCGAAGGTCCAGTACCTTCACAACATCGTGATCGCCGAGGAAGGGGCCGAGCTCCACCTGATCTCGGGCTGCGTCTCGGGGGCCGAGACAAAGGGGGGTTCGCATATCGGCGTGACCGAGTTCTACATCGGGAAGAACGCCCGGGTCACGTCGACCATGATTCACAACTGGTCCGAATCGATCTCGGTCTTCCCGCGGTCGGCCTCGATCATCGAAGAAGGGGGGGTCTTCCTCTCGAACTATGTCTGCATGCAGCCCGTCCGGCATATCGACATGTACCCCACCGCGACCCTGAAGGGGGAGAACGCGGTCGCACGGTTCTCGTCGGTCGTGGTCGCGCACCCGGGCTCGACGCTCGACCTCGGCTCGCGCGCGATCCTAGCGGCGCCGGGGACGTCGGCCGAGATCGTGAGCCGGATGATCACGCGCGGCGGTACGATCATCAGTCGCGGGGAGATCCGGGGCGAAGTGCCGGAGACGAGGGGGCACATCGAGTGCCGGGGCCTGATCCTCAAGGACGGCCTGATCCACGCGATCCCCGAGATCGCGGGGTCCGTGGTCGAGACGGAGCTCTCGCACGAAGCCGCCGTCGGCAGGATAGCGCGGGACGAGATCGAGTATCTCATGTCCCGCGGGCTCGACGAGGAGACCGCGACCGCAACGATTATCAGGGGCTTCCTCGATGTAAAGATCCGGGGGCTCCCGGAGATGCTCCAGCGGCAGATCGACGGTGCCATCGACGCTGCGGAGTCCGGGTTCTAGGAATGCAGGATCCGTACATATCCATGCGCCATGCAATGGTCGAGCACCAGATCGCGGCAAGAGGGGTTCGCGACGAGCGGGTGCTCGAGGCGATGCGGGGCGTGCCCCGCCACCTCTTCGTCCCGCCGGGGTACGAACGGGCCGCCTACGACGACATGCCCCTGCCCATCGGGGCGGGCCAGACGATCTCCCAGCCGTATATCGTCGCGCTGATGACCGCGATGCTCGAGCCCGGGCCGGAGGACCGGGTGCTCGAGATAGGGGCCGGTTCGGGGTATCAGGCCGCTGTCCTCTCTCTCCTCTGCGAGCGCGTGGTCACGGTCGAGCGGCTGCCCGAGGTGGCGGAGGCGGCGCGGGCGAACCTCGCGCGGGTCGGGGCCACGAACGTCGAGGTTCACGTCGGCGACGGGACCCAGGGCTGGCCGGCGCTTGCGCCCTACAATGCGATCCTCGTGACTGCGGCCGCGCCGTTCGTGCCGGAGCCCCTTCTCGAGCAGCTCGCCGACAACGGGCGGTTCGTCGCGCCCGTGGGGGGGCGCGACCTGCAGGAGCTGGTCCGGATTCGGCGGCAGGGTGCCCGCCTCGTCCACGAGTCTGCGGGCCCCGTCCGGTTCGTGCCCCTGATAGGGGAGCACGGATGGTGAGATACCTCGACGTGACGCGGGCGCTGTCGCCCGGCGTCGTGGTCTATCCGGGCGACACGGTCCCGACGATCACGAAGCGGGAGCGCGATGGGTTCCTGATCAGCGATCTTGCACTGAGTTCCCACTCGGGCACGCATATCGACGCGCCGGACCACTACCTCTTCGACGGCCGGACCGTGGACCGCCTCCCCCTCGACCTGCTGATCGGCCCCTGTCGCCTGATCGAGACCCCGGCGACCGCGATCGGCCCGGAGGATCTCGAGGGGCGGCTCGGGGGCGCGACGCGATTGCTCCTCAAGACCTGGTTCTCGCGCCGGACCAAGTTCGTCGCGCCGTTTCCGGCGCTCACGCCCGCGGGGGCCGCATACCTGGTGGAGCAGGGGGTCCGTCTGGTGGGCACGGACGCGCCCTCGATCGAGGCCGACGGCTCGGACGGCGCGGTGCACCGGACCCTGCTCGGGCCGGGGGGCGGGGTGATCGAGCTCCTGGACCTCGCGGACGTCCCGCCGGGGGAGTACGGCCTGATCGCGCTCCCGCTCCGGCTCCATGGGGGGGACGGCGCGCCGGCCCGGGTCGTCCTCGAGGTGCGGCCGTGAACCTCTTCGTGCGCGCGGCCGATACGCTCCGCACCCGGATCGAAGGAACCGGGGCCGAGGACGGCGCGATCGAGATCGTGCGCAACCACGACGCCCTCATCTGCCCGTACGAGCGCGGGGTCCCGCTCGAAGCAGGCTACGGAGGCAGGATCGCGCAGTTCGTGACGGGCGCACCGATCGAGGCGCGGGTGAAGGTCTCCATGCTCTTCGGCGCCCCGCTCGCAGGCGAGCGAGAGCGCTCTGCCGCCGGCGCCGTGATCAACGCGGTCACCGGGTTCTTCGGTTTCGCCCGGAACCTTCGGGGCTGCACGATCGAGGATCGTCCTCCCTGCCTGCGGCAGCTCACGGCGAAGACTGCCGGCCGAACGGTCCGCCTGGTCGGTGCGTCGCCCCTCCTCGAGCATGCGTTCGCCGACCGGCTTGCTGACCGGGCCGGGGACGCCGGGGTTATGATCGTGCTCGGCCAGGGGCTCGTGACCGATGCCGGGCTCGACGAGGTCGAGCACGCGAAACCCGGCTCGGAGATCCTGCTGGTCGGCCCCTCGACGGGCGGTACGGCCGCACTCGTCGACCTCCCCCACTGGTGCCCGTACGGACGATGAGGACTTACGAAGCCTCATATCGGGTGAGGACAAATGCTTCGGGAATGATTCACGGCACCGGCGGGTCCATCGTTCCCGGTCCGCTACCCGGCTGGGTCGCCGACAAATGGTGCCGTGCGCCGCCGCTCCGGACGACCTCGGACAGGGTCCGGGATCCATCGGCGGCGTACAACCAGGAGGCAGTTCTGTGATGCAATGCGTGATCCTCGCTGCGGGCGAGGGCAAACGGATGCGCCCGCTGACGGCCTCGCGGCCGAAGGTGATGCTCCCGGTCGCGAACCGCCCGATCCTCGAACACCTGATCGCGGCCGCAGTCCGGGCGGGCTTCACCCGGTTCGTACTCGTGGTCGGCTACGGCGAGCGAGAGATCCGGGAGCACTTCGGCGACGGCGGCGCCTTCGGCTGCCGTATCCGGTACGTGGCCCAGCGGCAGCAGCTCGGCACGGCCGACGCGGTCCGCGTCTGCGCGGGCCTGGTCTCGGGGCCGTTCCTGCTGATGAACGGGGACATGATCGTCGGTTCTGACGATATCGCCGCGATCGCGGCCATGGACGGCCCGGTCATGGGGATCCACCGGACCGACCACCCACAGGACTTCGGCGTCGTCACCTGCGAGGACGGGTTCATCACCGGCCTCGAGGAGAAGTCGCCCGACCCGAAGAGCGAGCTGATCAATGCCGGGGTCTACCGGTTCGACGAGGAGATCTTCGCCCTGATCGACCGGATCGGCGTCTCGAGCCGCGGCGAGTACGAGCTGACCGACGCGCTCGCGGAGTACGTCCGCGAACGGCGGCTGCGCTCGCACATGCTCGAGAGCTGGCTCGACATGGGCTATCCCTGGGACCTGCTCGACGCGAACTCGCGCCTGCTCGCGGCCCTCGTGCCCGCGATCGATGGCGAGGTCGAGGACGGGGTCGTGCTGAAAGGCCCGGTCTCGATCGGCAAGGGGACGGTCGTGATGGCCGGCACCTATATCGAGGGACCGTGCATCATCGGCAAAGGATGTAAGATCGGGCCGCACGCGTACCTGCGTCCGTCGACCTCGGTCGGCGACCGCTGCCACGTCGGCCACGCGACCGAACTCAAGAACACGATCGTGCTCCCCGACACGAAGATCCCGCACTTCAACTACGTGGGGGACTCCGTGATCGGGAGCCACTGCAACTTCGGGGCCGGATCGAAGCTCGCGAACCTCAGAAACGACCACGCCATTGTGAAGGTGGCCGGCAGGAATACGGGGCGCCGGAAGCTCGGCGCCATCGTCGGGGACCACGTGAACCTCGGGATCAACTGCTCGGTCAACGTCGGGACCGTGATCGGCCCCGGCGTGAATATCGCTCCGCACTCGTTCGTCGAGGGGTGGATCGACGAGGGAACATCGTTCCAGTCATAGGAGAGTCCCATGCAGGCTGTCATTCTCGCGGCGGGGGAGGGCACCCGCCTTCGCCCCCTGACCAGGTCGAGGCCCAAGGCCCTCGTCCCGGTCGCGAACACGCCCATCCTGAAGTACGTGATCGACGCCCTCCTGGCGAACGGCATCCGGGAGATCATCGTTGTCGTCGGGTACCGCAAGGAGCACGTGATCCGGTACCTGACCGAGAACGACCTGCCCGTCAGGGTCGTGGTCCAGGAGAACCAGCTCGGGACNNCGCTCCGCTGCGCCGAGCCGTACCTCCGGGACCGGTTCCTCCTGCTCGCGGGCGACAACTACATCGACGCCGCCTCGATCGCGCGGATCATGGGCGAACGGAACGCGGTCCTCGTGACCGACCACCCGAACCCGACGAACTTCGGGGTGGTCGTGACGAAGGACGGGCTCGTGAGCGAGATCAAGGAGAAGCCCGACACCCCGACCGGGTACATCGTCTCGACCGGGGTCTACGCGCTCGACCGGTCGTTCTTTCGGTACACGGTCGGCAACGAGGTCCCGGACGCGCTCCAGGCGATGATCCTCGACGGTGCCCGCGTGGTGCCGGTCCGGGCTGTCGACTGGCAGGATGCGGTCAACCCCTGGGACCTCCTCGAGATGAACGCGAAGCTGCTGCCGCGGATCGACGCCAGGCGCGCCGGCACCATCTCGCGCTCGTCGAAGCTCTACGGGCTGATCCGGATAGGCAAGGGGACCGTGATCGGACCGAACACCTACATTCACGGGCCGGTGGTGATCGGGGAGGACTGCGCGATCGGCCCGAACTGCGTCATCATGCCGAACACCTCGATCGGGTCGCGGGTCACGATCGACCCCCTGAGCTACGTGGCCCACTCGCTCGTGATGGACGACGTCGTGATCGGGTCGCACTCGCGGATCATCGACGCGGTGGTGGGCGAGGCCTGCCGGCTTCAGGACCATACGGCCACCTGGACGACCGGTGCCGTGCTCGAACGGGACGGTCGGTTCCAGAAGGCCGCGTTCGGGGCCGTGCTCGGCGACCGCGTCAGCTCGGCGCCGTTCACGATCCTGAAGAACTGCATCATCGGCAACAACGTGACGATCGAGGCCGGGAACACCACGGTCACGGGCGTGGTCCCCGACGGAGCGGTGGTGATCTAGGATGTGCGGGATCGTCGGCTACGTCGGGTTTCGCCCGGCGGCGAACGTGATCGTGGAGGGGCTCCAGAAGCTCGAGTACCGGGGATACGACTCGTTCGGCGTCGCCACGAACAACCCCTGCCTCGAGGTCTACAAGTGCGAGGGCAAGATCTCCGAGAAAGGGGACCGGGCCTGGGGGCTCCATGGCACCATCGGGATCGGACATACGCGGTGGGCGACGCACGGCGTGCCGAGCGATCGGAACGCTCACCCGCACCTGGACTGCACGGGACGGATCGCCGTCGTCCACAACGGGATCATCGAGAACTACGCCGCGCTCACGCGCGAGCTCGCGGCCCGCGGACACGTCTTCCTCTCGGAGACCGACACCGAGGTCGTCGCCCACCTGATCGAGGAGTATTACGACGGGTCCGACCTGCGGGGAGCGGTCGAGAAGGCGATCGCGCGGCTCGAGGGGTCGTACGCGCTCCTCGTGACGGTCGAGGGGCGCGACGAGGTCATCGCGGCGCGCGACTCGTCGCCGCTCGTGCTCGGGATCGGAGACCAGGAAGTCTTCGCTGCCTCGGACGTGACCCCCCTCCTCGGGTACACGGAGCGGGTCGTCTACCTCGAGGACGGCGACCTGGCCGAGATCGACCGCGAGGGGTGGCACATCTATTCCCGCGGGACACCGGTCCAGCGGCCGATGGAGCACGTGGACTGGGACGTCGAGACCGTGAAGAAGGGCGGGTTTCCGCACTTCATGCTCAAGGAGATCTTCGAACAGCCGAAGGTCTTCTACGACACCCTCCACGGGATCACCGAGGCGTCGCTCCCCGAGCGGTACCGGCGCCCCTCCGAGATTACGGTCGTCGCCTGCGGCTCGTCGTACCATGCCGGGCTCGTCTTCAAATATCTCTGCGAGTCGACCTGTCGGATCCCGGTCAGGGCCGAGCTCGGTTCCGAGTTCAAGTACTTCACGCCGCCCCTGAAGGGGATCGTGACCGTGATCACCCAGTCGGGCGAGACCGCGGAC
>DUGU01000082.1:653-7792 GCA_013331215.1 Methanoregulaceae archaeon | reverse complement strand
CCCCTCCCGGTCGGCGGCCGGTCGGGCATGGTCCTGCTCAACTACGACAGCGAGGACCTCACCTCCGTCGTCTCGCGCGAACGGTGCGCCTGCGGCCGGACCCACCTCCGGGTCCGGCCCCCGTGCCGCGAGGACGACCGCGTCGCGATCGGCATGGCCCACCTCCGACGGACCGAGCTCGAGCAAGCCGTCTTCGCGCCCGGGAACATGGCCGACCTGACCGGCGAGTACGAGGCCTTCCTCTACGGCGAGGGGGACGCGGGCGCGGTCCTCCGGATCGGGCTCGAGTGCCGCGACCCCGGCGCTTGCGACAGGACGGCGATCCAGGACCGGGTGGTCGAGGCGCTCGCCGCGCACAACCCGATGCTCGGCGCGATGCAGGCCGGCGGCGAGCTCACGGTGCTCTTCGCCTTCACCGGCCCGGGCGGCCTCGAGCTCCACCAGATCAGGGGCCGGCCGAAGCGGCTCGTGGACCGTCGCTAGCCGATCTTGGTACGGGGCCAAACCCTTATCCGCTCCAACCGCGCAGAGAACCTCGCATGACGGGGGGCGGGGACCGCGAGCTTTCGCCGCGGCGGATGGAGTACCTGAAGTTCCTGCTCGAGCGGGGCGAACCGGTCACGAACGCCGATCTCGCGGCGCGGTTCGGGGTCGACCCCTCGACCAGCACCAGGACGGTCCGGGCCCTGGTCGAGACCGGCCTGGTCGAGCACGAGTCGTACGGCGGGATCGCGCTCTCCGGGCGGGGGCGGCGCTGCGCCGAGTTCCTGATGCGGCGGCACCGCCTCCTCGCGCTCGCGTTCGCGCGCCTCGGCATGGAGCCCGCGACCGCCTGCGCCCAGGCGGCGCGGTGCGAGGACCGTATCCCGCGTGACGTGGTCAACACGATCTGCGCCGCGCTCGGTCACCCGTCCCGGTCGGCCTGCGGCGACATCGCCATGGACCGGGGCTGCTGCGCCGGCCGGGAGGAGTGAGCGACCCATGCCTGCGCTCCGCCGGTCGAGCCACATCCCCGACCCGAACCTGATCACGCTCTACGCCGAGCGCGGTGCATCCGCCCTTCACGGCCTCGACCCCCGGGCAAAGGCCGGCGCTCTCGCCTGGCTCGTGGTCTTCGTCACCCTCGCACGGCCCACGTGGCTACTCGTGCTGGCCTGGGCCGGGACGATCGTCGTCTACCGCGTGGCGGGGCTGCCGCTCCGGGAGCTCCTCCGCTGGTACCTGATTCCGGCGCTCTTCGTCCTATCCCTGGTCGTCTTCCTCGTCTGGGAGGAACCCGGTACGCCCGTGCTCGAGGCCGGCGGGCTCGTCCTGACCACGGGCGGAGTCGCGCTCGTTGTCTCTCTGCTGGCCCGTGCTCTCGCGACGGTCACCTTCACCCTGGTCGTGCTGATGACCACGCGCTATGTCCACCTCGCGGGACTCGCCGCGAAGGTCCTCCCGGCCCCGATCGACCAGGTCTTCCTGCTCTCGTACCGGTTCCTCTTCACGACCCTCGGGCTCATCGACGGGCTCCTCCTCGCGCTCCGCGCCCGCGGTGGCGGTCTCGTGCGAGGGGTCCTGACCAGCACGCGCCTCTTCGCCGGCGTCTTCGCCCTCTCGTTCGTCCGGGCGTACGACCGGGCCGACCGCGTCGGGCGGGCCATTNNAGCTTTCCGCCATCCGAGCCGCTGCCGCCCCGCTCGGCCGTGCAGCTCGTCGCGGTCGCGGTCGCGTTCGCCGCGCTCGCGCTTGCGGCCGTGGCCGGTCTGCCCGGGTTCGGGGGGGCCGTGCCGTGAAGCCTCCGCTCTGCTGCGCCCCCGATGAACGGCCGGCCCTGGTCCACATCGACTGCGCGAGCCACGTCTACCCCGACGGCTCGGTCGGCATGCACGCGATGTGCTTCTCCGTGCACCGGGGGGAGGTCGTCGCGGTCTGCGGCGCGAACGGCTCGGGCAAATCGACCCTGATCGAGCACCTGAACGGGACGCTCGTCCCGGCCGACGGCCGGGTGCAGGTCCACGGCGAGACCGTGGACGACGCACGGCGGCGGCAGCTCTGGCGGACCGTCGGCGTGGTTTTCCAGGACGCGGACAGCCAGCTCTTCGCCCCCACGGTGGTCGAGGACGTGGCATTCGGGCCGATGAACCTCGGGTTCGCACCGGCCGAGGCCCGTAAGGCCGCGCTCGACGCCCTCGAGGCGGTGGGGGCGTCCGGGCTCGCACAGAAGATCCCCGCGTACATGAGCGGCGGCGAAAAAAGGCTCGCCGCGANNCGCGGGCGTGCTCGCCATGCGGCCCGAGGTGATCGCGTTCGACGAGCCGACCTCGGACCTGGACCCGGTCCACGCGGCGCGGGTCGAGAGCCTGATCGACGAGCTCCGGCGCCAGGGGGAGTACGGCCTCGTCCTCTCGACCCATGACATGGACCTTGCAGCCCGGATCGCAGACCGGATCGCCGTGCTCAAGGACGGATCGGTGGTCGCGAGCGGCCCGCCGCGCGACCTCTTCTACGACGCGGACCTGCTGTCCGAGGCCGGTCTCGTCGAGCCGCGCGTGGTCCGGCTCTGGCGCGAGTTCTGCCGGAGGACGGGGCACGACCCCGAGCCCCGGCCGGTCACGGAGGCCGGGCTCGTCGACGCGATCACCGGCGGCGGACGGGGCTGACGGCCGTGGCGCACATCCACCTCCAGGACGGCACCCTGCCGTTCGCCTGGGCCGCGTTCTGGTGGGCCCTCGCGCTCCTCCTCCTCGCCGTCTGCCTCGTTCGGCTCCGGCGGCGGCCGCTCGAGCCCGGCCCGGTCACGCTCGCTGCGTTCTGCACGGCCACGGTCTTCGCGCTCTCCCAGGTCGAGATCCCCATCCTCGGCGGCGTCCACCTCTCGCTGATGCCGCTCTCCGGCATCCTGCTCGGGCCGCTCCTCGGGAGTGTTGTCGCGCTCGTCGCGAACATCTTCTCGGCCGCGGTCGGGCACGGAGGCTGGTCCGTAATCGGCGCGAACATCCTCGTGAACGCGACCGAGATCGGCACGGCCTGGGCGGTCTTCCGCGCCACGGCCGGGCGGCAGGGGTCGGTCTTCATGCGGGGGGCCGGCGCGACCTTTCTCGCGCTCCTCGCCGGGACCCTGGTCATGATCGGGATCGTCTCCGTCTCAGGAATCCAGGGCGTGACGGAGGGGGCCGGGGCGGTCGCGTCCGGCCTGGTCGTGATCGGCGCGATCAACCTGGGTGTCGGGGCTGTCGAGGCGATCGTGACCGGGTACCTTCTCGCGTACCTCGCGCGGGTCCGGCCGGACATCCTCGGCGAACGGCCGATCGCTCGCCTGGAGTAGGAGGGGCGCATCTATAGCCTTCGCCGTGCCATATCGATCGAGGACCATGCGGCGGAGGGGTTTCTTCATCGCGGCTGCGCTCGTGATCGGTGCGATCGCGATCGCGGCGGCGACCGCGGGAATGGCGGCACAGGAGACCGGGCACGATCGGCTCTATCAGGTCTCGACCATCGACGCGCTCCTTCAGGGAGTCTACGACGGCACGGTTTCGGTCGCCGCCCTCCAGCGCGAGGGCGACATCGGGACCGGCACCTTCGACCGGCTCGACGGCGAGCTGACCCTGCTCGACGGCGTGGTCTGGCAGGCCCGCGCGGACGGCTCCGTCTCCCGTGCCCCGCCGAACGAGACCACGCCGTTCGCGGCCGTGACCCGTTTCCGGGCCGACCGGACGGGAGCGCTCGGCCCGGCCGGGAACTTCAGCGGTCTTGAGCACCGGCTCGCAGGTTTCCTCTCATCGCCCAACCTCTTCGCGATGGTCCGCGCGGACGGCACCTTCGATTACGTGAAGGTCCGGGCCCCGCCGGCCCAGTCGAAACCGTACCCCCGCCTCGCCGACGCGATCGCCCAGCAGGGGGTGCACGAGCTACGGAACGTCTCGGGCACGCTCGTCGGGACGTACACCCCGCCGTATGCCACAGGGGTCGCGATCACGGGGTGGCACGTCCACTTCATTTCGGCCGACCGCCGCTTCGGGGGCCACGTCCTCGACCTCGCCACGGACGGCACGCCCGGTGTCGGGGTCGACGATATCTCATCGTTCACGGTCGTCCTGCCGGTCGGCACCGACTTCACCGAGACGGACTTTTCGCAGAACCTCTCGTCCGACCTCCAGGTGGTCGAGAAGGGGCAGTAGGCCGAAAGATATAACCCGATCGGGCGGCATGAGGCTCGCATGAGCACCATCGCCGCACTGGTAGGGAATGGGTTCGAGGACGTCGAGTACACGAAGCCCGCCGTGGCGTTCCGGAACGCGGGGCACACGGTCACGGTTGTCGGCCGGAAGGCGGGCGAGGAGGTCGAAGGGAAGCACGACACTCCTGTCCGCGTCGAGCGCGCGGTCGGGGACGTCACCGTCGACGATTTCGACGCGCTCTTCATCCCCGGCGGCCACTCGCCGGACAACCTCCGGATCGACCCGACCGTGGTCGAGTTCGTGCGAGAGTTCGTTGAGAGCGGCAAGACGGTCCTGCTGATCTGCCACGCGCCCCAGCTGCTGATCACGGCCCGCGTCCTCCGGGGCCGGCGGGTCGCGGGCTGGCCGTCGATACGGGTCGACATCGAGAACGCGGGGGCCGAGTACGTGGACGAGCCCGTGGTCGAGGACGGCAACCTGCTCTCGAGCCGGCGGCCGGAGGACGTCCCGGCCTTCGTCGAGGCGTCCCTGAAACGGCTCGGGTAACATTCCCCGATCNNAACCGATCCGTTCCCTTAATATCGAACGGGTACCACCCTGTCGCGATGGACGTCCCGCTCCGACGCTACGCGCTCTACCTCGTGCGCTGGCAGCTCTCGACCCCGCTCCTCGCTGTCGTGCTGGTCTGGCTCGCCTCGATCGGGCCGCTCGCGGCCACGATCGTCGCGAACCTGATCGGCGGCCTCATCTTCTTCTGGGTCGACCGGTTCATCTTCACGTCGTCGGCGATCGGCCCGGCCTGGGAGGTCCGCGAGCAGGTCCGGTGCGCCGACTGCGGCGCGGTCTGCCGGGGGTACCGGCTCGTCCGCTCCGGGGGATACGACCGCTCGGCCGACCCGGCGCCGCAATTCCGATGCGAGGCCTGCTCGACGCGGAAGACACAGGAGCTCCGGGAGCGCGGGGTCTCCTGCTGAGTTCAGCCAAGCTCGAAGGTCGTGATGCCGTATATGCGGTCCAGCGGCAGGGCCGGGACCGAGCGCGAGTACATCCGCGCGGTCCCGAAGACCTCACGCATGCCGTGGCGTGCGGCCAGCGCGACCGCGTCTCCGTTCGGCTCGGGTACGTCGAGGAAGACCGGTTCGCCCGGCACGGCCGCCGAGAGGGCCCGAAAGAGCCGCTCCGCCACGGCGGGGGTGTCGGCAAAGAGCGGTCCGACCTTGTACCCGGTCCTGCAGGGGCGGGCGAGCCCGTACCCGGCGAGATCGCCCTCCCCGGAAGCGACCGCGTACCCGATTGCGTCGGGCTGGGAGAGAAACGCCCGGAGGAAGGCCTCGCGCGGACCCGGAAAGAACGGGCGGTCATAGTCCGCGACGGCCTCGAAGGACATCTCCTCGAGCGGTATCACCCCGGCCGGGGCGGCACCGCCGCCGCTCCCCTCGAACCGGACGTTCCGGTGCGCGAAGAGGAAGCCGGCCGACGCGTACCGGGACCGCATCCCGAAGACCCCATCGATCCCGAGGTTCCGGGAGCCGGCGAACGGCAGGGTGAACTCCTGCTGGAGCGCGTACCCGATCCCCCGTCCGCGGTATTCGGGCCGGAGGACGTAGAGGCCGCCGAACGCGAACCCGTCGCCGTATCGGACCACTGAGACCGTACCGATCACCCGTCCGTCCTGCTCGAGCGCGAAGAACCCGCCGGGATCGGCCTCCCAGAAGGTCTCCGCGTCGTAGAGGCCCGGGTTCCAGCCCTCGTCTCCGGCAAGGTCGATCGCGATGCCGAGCTCGTCGCGGCTCATTTGCCGGACCGTGACGGGCGGGTCGGTGGAGAGGGTGAACGGCAGCTCCATGCACGAGTATCGCCGCAGGACCGTTTCATCGTTTGCAAAAGGATCGAGGAAGAGGACGGCACCGCGATGCCGGGACCCGGGCGGGGGGGTCCGGGTCGCTGCCGGAGCGATCAGGTGCCGACGGTCAGGTTGCCGGGGGACGCCGTGACCGCGTAAAGGTCGCCGCTGCGGTCCTGGACGCCGAGGGCCCGGTCCGGCGTAACCGTGATGGCCGTGGTTCCGGCCGCCCTGCCCGTCACGGTGAGCGTGGCGAGGGTTACGTTCGTCGCGCCCACGGGCACCTGCATGGACATGTCCACAGCCTGGAGGGCGACGCGCCCTGCCGGGACGGCCGAACCGGCCTTCATTCCCGCCCAGTCGGGGAACGCGACGGCCGTGATCTCGGCGACCGACGGATCGCTCAGGGCCACCGTGACGTTGTAGCCCGAGATGCCGTTCGGCGCCGAGGCGAGGACGATCGGGACGGTCGCGGTCCCGCCCGCGGACGCGACCCGGGAGGAGCCGACTGTGATCGAGACGGCCGGGGCGGTCGCTGGGACGGTCGTGACCGTGGCGGCGGGCGCTGGCATTCCTGCCTGCGGCGCGGACGGGGCAGTGCAGCCGGCGGCGATCACGATGAGCGCGAGGGCGACGATGAGCACGATGAATCGCATGGCAATGGATTCGAAACGGGAGAACATAGGCCTTTGGATCGGGGGGACGAGGCCCGCGTCCATACCATCGGGCCCGGGAAAGTGCGGGCCAATGGCGCCGACCGAACGGTTACGCCCATGACCACCCGGCCATGATACCCCGAGACGCGGATGACCGCGCCGTGTGAAGAGCATGGGACGAATGCCTTGGCAAGCAGGGAAGCGCAGGACCGGGGCGAGCTCGGCGGGATGGTGTCCAGTGGGATCAGCTCAGTCACCAGGGACATCGAGCGGACGCCGACGTCGACCCCGACCGGCGGCGGGATGCTTGCGGGCACGGTCATGAAGGCCCTGCGGGGTTCGACGTATCCGCTGTCACGGGACGACCTGGTACGGGACGCAGCCGGGCATAGGGCTGAGGTCGGTCTGCCCGATCTCCTTGCCCGGCTGCCCGATCGGGTGTACGTGTCGGCGGATGACGTCGCCGGGGAGCTGCAG
>DUGU01000082.1:0-640 GCA_013331215.1 Methanoregulaceae archaeon | reverse complement strand
CGACCGTGAAGACGACCGCGGCCATCCCCTTCGTGCGGATCCCGAACTCCGCGCCGTGCCCGGTCCAGACGCTCCGGTCGAGCTCGGCCGCAACCTGGTCGTGTTCGTGGACCGTCACCCTCCCGTTCACCCGGTAGGCCGTGAACGGCGGTGTCTTCCGCCAGACCGAGATCGACGCCACAGGGTGACGCCGGAGGTTCTCGTAGGTCCGCATGAAGTAGAGCTCGCCCCAGACGATGGTCTCCGGGTCCCTGACCACGACCGATTTGGCCGCCACGTTCGGCGTGCCGTCGGCCCCGGTGGTCGCGACGGGGACCGAATGCCATTCCTTCAGCAGCGCGATCAGGTCGTCGGGCATCGCAGCCATGAATCATCACGTCCGGGGAGACTGTACCCGAGCCGGTATAGAATGGTTTGGGGATGTCGGTCGATCGCAGGCCGGTCGGGACCCGGCCGTGCCGACCCGATCTGCAGAAAGAGAGGCCTTACCCGTTCTTCAACGCCACGATGTCGCGTACCCCCGCCAGTCGCCAGACCATGGTTCGCTCCTCCCGGGCGATCGCTTCGGGTGTGTCGTTCGGGCCATGGCCGAATGCGGTCAGCGCTCGCGGCGAAAGGTTCCTGTTCCTGATCATATCGA
>DUGU01000255.1:1655-5199 GCA_013331215.1 Methanoregulaceae archaeon | reverse complement strand
TCGGGGTCGCAAAGATCCGCTGGCGCGAGATGCACCAGTCCCACTCCATCTTCCCGACCCAGTCCTCCATCCTGAGGAGCATGTGCTCGGGGACCCAGCGGACCTGTCGGGCCGCATCCAGGATCGCGCCGGGGTCGACCTTCACGAACCATTGTCGCTCGGAGAGGATCTCGATCGGGGTTTTGCATCGCCAGCAGGCTCCGACCCGCTGTTCGAGCGGCACCTGCCGCTTGAGGATCCCCGTCTCCGCCATCGCGCCGAGGACCGCCTCGCGGCACTCGGGCGCGGTCATCCCCTCGTACGGCCCGGCGAGCGCGGTCATGTGGCCGGCCGCGTCGAGCGCGGGGCGGAGCTCGAGGCCGTGCGTCTTCCACCAGACGACGTCCTGCTTGTCGCCGAAGGTGCAGATCATCACCGCGCCCGAGCCGAAGGCCGGGTCCACGGCCTCGTCGCGGACCACGGGCACTTCGTGGCCGAAGAGAGGGACCGTGAGCGGCCCCGCGAGCGCGGCGTACCTCTCATCCTCGGGATTCACGGCCACGGCGACGCACGCGGCGAGGAGCTCGGGGCGGGTCGTCGCGATCTCGAGACCGTCGAAGTCGAAGAAGTTCAGCTTTGTGGTCCGGCCTTCGTACGCGACCTCGGCGAACGCGATCGCGGTCTCGCAGCGGGTGCAGAAGTTGACCGGGTGCTCCGAGCGGTAGATGTAGCCGTCGTTGAGCATCCGGAGGAACGAGGCCTGCGTCTTCCGGTAGTACGCTGGGAGCATGGTCACGTACTCGTTCGACCAGTCGATCGAGAAGGCCATGCGCCGCATAGTCGTACGCATCTGCCCGATATTCTTCGCCGTCAGCTCGCGGCAGAGCCGGCGGAACTCCTCCCGGGGCAGGTCGTTCTTGGTGATCCCCTGCTGCTCCTCGACCTTGACCTCGGTCGGGAGGCCGTGGCAGTCCCAGCCCTGGGGGAACATCACGTTGTCTCCGCGCATCCGCCGGTACCGGGCCAGGAAGTCGATGTAGCACCAGTTGAGGGCGTTCCCGATGTGGAAGTTCCCGGTCGGATACGGCGGGGGGGTGTCGATCACGAACTGCGGCCGGTCCGAGGCCGGGTCGAAGTAGTGGTCCTCGTCGCGCCATAGCGCCTGCCACCGCTCCTCGACGGCGCACGCGTCGTAGGCCTTCGGCAGTTCGGGAAGGGTCCTCATCCCTCAGAGGTTGCGTGCGGACGGACATTACAGTATCGAACCGGAGAACCGAAGTTTCTTCACAATCCGGCGCGAATTACTGCAGAATGATGAGGCAGACGGGCACCCTGCTCGGGACCGCGATCGGGCTCGGCGCGATGCTCGCAGCGCCGTTCGTCGCCCCCGCGGGAACCTTCGCGGCCGCCCTCCTCGCTGTCGTGGTCATCACCGCCTGCCTTACGGTTCTCCTCGTCTTCCACGAGCCGTACCCGACCGTGCCGATCATGGTACTGGCCGTGCTCTTCGGCGCGGCGATCATCCCGCTCTACGTCTTCGCGGTCACCCTCGCAATCATGCTCGTGGGCGAGCTCGCGGCGCGGTACGCGGACGGCACTCTCCTCGTCCGGCACCGGCGCCGGATCGAGGTGCAGCGGCGGTTCGAGGCCGGCGAGGTGCCGCCGGTCTACCTCTGGTTCTTCGGCGGCGCGCTCGTGGCCGGGCTCAGCGTCTCGTGGGCGCTCGGGAAGCAGGAGCCGCTGATCGTGCTGATGGGCGTGGTCGTCGCGGTGCTGCTCAAGGCGATCCTGGCGGACCGGGAGGACGCGTTCCTCGTGGAGATGCTCGGGGTCGCGATGACCGTCTATCTCTTCGACGACCTGGACTTCTCGGTGAACGGCCTGAACCTGGTCGCGGCCGCGATCATTGCGTTCTCGTTCGGGTACTTCGCGTACCGCGCGCGGGCTATGGACCTCTCGGGCCTCTTCTCGGGCGCGCTGATCGGGATGCTCCTGATCGTCTTCGCCGACGTCCGCTGGTTCGTGGTACTGCTCGTCTTCTTCGCGCTCGGCGCGGGCACGACGCGGTTCCGGTTCGACTACAAGCGGCGGATCGGGGTCGAGGAGGAGAAGAGCGGCGTGCGCGGGTACCGGAACGTCTTCGCGAACGGGATCGTGGCGGCCGCGGCCGCGGTGCTGTATGGCGTGACCCTCCACCCGGCCTGTGTCGCGCTCTTCCTGGGCGCGGTGGCCACGGCGGCCGCGGACACGGTCGCGTCCGAGGTCGGGGTGACGGCGAAGACGCCGTACCTGATCACGACCTTCGAGCGGGTCAGGCCCGGGACGAACGTNNGGCGGGGTGACGCTCGTGGGCGAAGCCGCGGCCGGGCTCGCCGCGCTCGCGATCGGGATCGTTGCGTTCCTGCTGGGCGTGGCCGACCCGGCCATGCTCCTCGTGACAGTCGCGGCGGGGCTGGTCGGGACGAACGCGGACTCGGTGATCGGCGCCCTCTTCGAGAACCGGGGCCTGATCGGCAACTCGGGCACGAACCTGGCCGCGACGCTCTCGGGAGGAGTCTTCGCCGCGCTCTTTTTCCTGCGGTAAACCGCTGATCTTCCGGAGAAGGTGATGCCCGCGGCGACTTCGGCGCCGCTCCCGGCTGTGACGATTCCGTCGTACTGCGAAACGTCATTGTGTCGATCCGTCGGTGCACCGTCTGCGACCATGTGCAGAAGTGGGATTCTACCATGGCTTGGGTTCTCAGTTACTGAACGGCACAAATTTAGGACGACCTAAATATTCATATTTAGGTAACCCTAAATATCTGGTATATGGGACAGGAGCAGGTCGAGGAATATCTCGAAGCCATCTACGACCTCGAGGCGCAGGACGGTTCAGCAAAGACCACCGCGATCGCAAAATGCCTCAAGGTCGCGCCGGCGAGCGTGACCGAGGTGCTCCGCAGCCTCTCGGCGAAGGGGCTCGTGGCGTACGAGCCGTACCGGGGCGCGACCCTGACCGCCGAGGGGAGGAGGATCGCAGAGACGATCAAGCGCCGGCACCGACTCCTTGAGGTCTTCCTGACCGACGTCCTCCGCATCAACCGCGAGAAGGTCCACGACGAAGCCTGCAGGATGGAGCACACCATCTCCGAGGAGACGGAGAACGCGCTCTGCCGAATGCTGGACGCGCCCGCACACTGCCCGCACGGCAGCCCGATCGGGCCCTGCACCAGGGCCGTGGGAAGCTGCCCCGAGTGCGCCGGTGCGAAGGAGACCGGCCGGGAGACGCCGATCATCCCCATCACCGAGCTCCTCCCGGAACAGGAAGGGCGGATCGCGTTCATCCGGGGAGACTGCAAGGTCGTCCAGCGCCTCTCGGACCTCGGGCTGACACTGGGGACGATGGTCTCCGTCATGCGGAAGACGCCCATGGACGGACCCGTCGAGGTCCTGGTGAGGAGAACGAAGCTCGCGATCGATCACGCGATCGCCGAGACGATCTTCATCGAATCGCCGGCGGGTGGACCGTGAGCGGGTGCGGAGGGTGCGACGCCTGCCCGAAAGCAAAAGGCGCTGCGTCCGG
>DUGU01000255.1:1103-1558 GCA_013331215.1 Methanoregulaceae archaeon | reverse complement strand
ATCTACTCCTTCTCGACGTTCTCGATGGAGGAGCTGGTCTCGCGGGACTTCATCGCCCTCGAACACCCCGACGCCGTGATCAACGTCATCGACGCCTCCGCCCTGGAACGCAACCTCTTCTTCACGATTCAGCTCCTCGAGCTGGCCCCTCCGCTGATGATCGCGGTCAACCAGGTCGAATTGGCCGAGAAGAAAGGGATCACGATCGACACGGAGAAACTCTCCGCGCTGCTCGGCGTCCCAGTCGTCCCGACGGTCGCCATCAGGGGCAAGGGAGTTGCGGCACTCACCGACGCGATCACGGACCTCATGGAGAACCACCCGGTCCCTCTGGCCCTCCGCTACGGAAAGGAGATAGAGGAGCGGATCGTTCGGATCGTCTCCCTGCTGGAGAACGTCCCGACACCGTACCCCGTGCGCTGGACCGCCATCAAGCTGCTCGAACGCGATCCGGC
>DUGU01000255.1:0-1067 GCA_013331215.1 Methanoregulaceae archaeon | reverse complement strand
GAGTCCATCCACGGGGAGCCGGTCTGCGTCGTCATGAGCGCCGAGCGGTACCAGATTGCGGACCGGATCGCTGCCGACGCGATGACCATCCGGCCTCCGGGCGAGGGGGAGAGAAAGAGCATGACCGACCGGCTGGACGCGGTAGCGCTTCACCCCGTCCTCGGGTACCTCGCGGTCGTCGCCGTGATCGGCGGCCTACTCGTCTGGACGTTCCTGATCGGGGCGCAGGTCTCGGCGTTTCTCGCGGCGTTTCTCTCGCAGTTCGAACAGTACGAGCCGGTGATTACGGGCCCGCTCACGGATATTCTCTGGAACGGGGCCTTCACCGGCCTCGTCGCAGGGGTGACCCTGGTCATTCCCTACGTCCTGCCGTTCTACCTGCTCCTCGCGGTCATGGAGGACTCGGGATATCTCACCCGCATCTCGGTGATGCTCGACCGCGGGATGCACAAGCTGGGGTTGCATGGCAAGGCGATCATCCCCCTGATCCTCGGGTACGGCTGCAACGTTCCCGCCATCTACTCGTGCCGTATCATGGAGACACCGAAGCAGAAGACGCTCGCCGCGTTCCTGGTGACGCTCGTCCCCTGCACCGCGCGGACGGTGGTGATCCTGGGCCTGGTCGCCGCGTTCGTCAACATCGGGTGGGCGCTCGCGCTCTACGCGTTCGACATTCTCCTGATCCTCGTCGTCGGGAGGATCGCCTTCAAGGCAGTGCCGGGCGAGTCCGTCGGCCTGATCATGGAGTTGCCGGACTACCACATCCCCTCGCTCTCGGTCGTCCTGAAACAGACCTGGACCCGGACAAAATCGCTCGTTCGGATCGTCTTCCCGGCGTACATCGTCGGAAGCGCGGTCATCCAGGCCTTCTATGCGGCCGGGCTTCTCACCCCGGTGAACGACCTGCTCGCGCCCGTGACCGTTCTCTGGCTCGGGCTTCCGGCCGTGATCGGGATCACCCTGATCTTCGGGATCGTGCGAAAGGAACTGACGATCCTCACCCTTGCCGTGATCTTCCAGACGACGAATTTCGCATCGATCATGACGCCGGTCCAGCTGATCGTCCT
>DUGU01000101.1 GCA_013331215.1 Methanoregulaceae archaeon | reverse complement strand
CGATGGAGAGCTCCCGGTTCTGCCGGGACTTCCTGACCTGGTCGAGGAGAGAGGTGAGCCGCTCCGGGGCCTCGTTCCGGAGCTTGGCGACGGCGATCACGCACATCGAGATCCGGGTGATGTTCCGGTCCGTGCCCGTGATGATCTCGAAGAAGTTCCGGACGATCTGCGCCTGGTAGATCTCGCCGCCCATGTCTTGAGATTATTGACTCTTCCTGCTATAACAATATTCCGCATTGCTTATTTTGCAGCCGAGACGATCCGGATGATGTCGCCGTCCTTGAGGGGTTGCGTGTCTCGAATTCGCATCCGCGTCCGGGCGTCGACCGCGTAGAGAAAGCCCTTTCCGATCTCCGTGTGGACCGCGAAGGCGAGGTCCCGCGGGGTCGCGCCCGTGCGCATCAGGAACGCGTCGGGGAGGACCCGTCCGCGGCCATCCATGAAATGCGTCTCGTCCTCGACCGGGTAGACCACGATCTGCTCGAGCAGCTCGAAGACGGCCCGGTTCAGGGCGGGCTGGACCCCGGTGCCCCCGAGCCGGGCCATCACGGCCGCGATCGCATCGAGCCCGGCTGCCTGGGCCTTCGAAAGGCCCGCCCGGTCCGGGACTGCGAACGACGGGTCCCCGGGCAGGTACGTGACGAGGCCGGCCTTCGCCGCGTTCCGGAGCGCGAGCTCGCCCGCGGCCGTGGCCGGCGGGACGCCATGCTCCCGCAGGCGGTCGAGGAGCGCGTCGGGGGCCTGGTCGGCTTTGTTCGCGACCGAGATCATCGGCTTCGACCGGCGGAGCAGGGCGCCGCAGAACTCGACGAGCCCGCCCTCGTCGGCGTGAAGGAGGTCGACCCCGGTCTCCCGGACCGCGGCCTCCACGTCCTCGACCGTGATCGAGAGCCCCGCGAGCACGTCGGCGATGGCCGCGTGAAGGACGGGGGTCTTGGACTGCGCCCCGCGGAGGAGCCGGGCCCAGTGCTTTGCCAGGATTCCCTGGACCCACATGGTCATCTCGAGCGGCAGGAACGCGATGTCGCTCTCGGGGTCGTGCTCGCCGATCCCGACCGGGTTGCCCTCGGCGTCGGTCGCGCCCGAGCCGTCCACGACATGGATGATCGCGTCGGCCTCGCGCAGGCGGTCCAGGAACTGGTTTCCGAGGCCGCGGCCGGTGTGCGCCTCGGGGACGAGCCCGGCGACATCGATCAGGTTGATCGGGATGAACCGGACGCCGTCCGTGCAGTTGCCGCAGGTGGCCGCGCCGCCCGGGAGCGCGAGCGTCGCGCACGGGCAGGGGGCGCGGACGTAGCCGACCCCGTGGTTCGCGTCGATCGTCGTGAACGGATAGTTCGCGATCTCGGCGTCGGCGAGGGTCGCGGCCTTGAAGAAGGTGGACTTGCCGCAGTTCGGCTTTCCGGCGAGCGCTAGAGTGATCATGAGCCGACAGAATGATCGGCCCGGCGGGGGTAAAAAGGTGTTGTCCCGGCGAAAGATTCTTATCCGTTCCGATATACCGGAGGGTAGTCGCGGCGGGACGCGACCGACCAGGAGAGATGACGATGGCATACAGAGAGAACCCCTTTGACGGAATCTGGCGGCAGTTCGACGATATGATGGGCGAGATGGAGACCCGGTTCCGCGGCATGCTCCAGGGATCGGGGCAGTTCCTACCGGCCGGCGGGTTCGGGCCCGGCGGCGTCGGCGACCGGCTGCTGCCCGCGGTCCGCGGCGAGTTCCGCGTCGACGTGCGCGAGGACCAGGACGAGGTGCTCGTGGTCGCGGACCTGCCCGGAGTCGACCGCGAGAACATCACGGTCCGCCTGCTCTCCCCGACCGAGCTCGAGCTCTCGAGCGAGCGCCGCTCGGAGCGCTCGGAGACCGCCGAGGCCGGCCAGGTCGTACGGCAGGAGCGGTCCTTCGGGTACATGACCCGCGTGGTCCCGCTCCCGCACGAGGTAACGGCCGAGGGCGCCAGGTCCTCGTTCACGAACGGCGTCCTCGAGCTCCGGCTCCGGAAGACCACGGTCGAGCGCGGGGAGCGGATCCCGATCGAGTAACCCTTTTTCATGCCCCGGTTCGTCGTCCACGACCACCGGGCACGGACGCACCATCACGATGTCCGGCTCGAGCGCGATGGCGTCCTCGTCTCGTGGGCCGTGCCGAAGGGCCTGCCCGAACGGGCGGGGGAGCGCCGGCTCGCCATCCGGACGCCGGACCACCCGCTCAGCTACATCGACTTCGCCGGGACCATCCCCCAGGGTTCGTACGGCGCGGGCGAGGTGTCCGTCCACGACCACGGCGAGTACGACCCGGTAGCCTGGACGGCGGATCGGATCGAGGTCCGGCTCCACGGCACCCGCTTTGCGGGTCTGTACCTCTTCGTCCCGTTCCGCCGGGCCGGCCCCGACCAGTGGCTCGTCTTCCGGGCGGAGGACAGGCAGCTATAAACGTGCGAGCGGCGTTGTCGCTCCATGGCCGGAACCTACACGACCCGGTGCCCGCCCGGCGGAGACAACGTGGACTCGTGGATCCGGCGCGGCATGGCCTGCACTCGCCGCCGCAAGTACACGGACGCGATCGGGTCGTTCGGCCGGGCGCTCGGGCTCGACCCCGACTCGGTCGAGGCCCTGCTCGGCCGGGGAAACGCCCTCTATGCGCTCGAACGCTACGAGGACGCGCTCGACGCGTACGACCGCGCCCTCGAGGTCGCGCCGGACCGCCCGGGCCTGCATCTCGCCCGCTCGAACGCGCTCTCGGCGCTCGGGCGAACGGAGGAGGCCTCGGCCGCGTACGAGCGCGCGATGGGCCTTCGGCATCGCCGCGAACGGGAGTAATTTATAGGACCTCGGCGAGAAAACCTAACAGACTCGCAATGACCGAAGGCTATCCCACCGCAACCGTCGACGGCCGAGAGGTCCCGTACGACCCGTCCACGCTCCGCCGGATCCAGGAGCACCCGTGCTTCTCCGAGAAGGCCTGCCACTCCTTCGGCCGGATGCACCTCGCCGTGGCGCCCAAGTGCAACATCCAGTGCAACTACTGCCAGCGCGACTACGACTGCGTCAACGAGTCGCGCCCGGGCGTGACCAGCCGGATCGTTACGCCGGAGGAGGCCGTCGCCCTGGTCAAGGACGTGCTCGAGAAGCACCAGTTCATCAAGGTGATCGGGATCGCGGGTCCGGGCGACCCGCTGGCGAACGAGGAGACCTTCGAGGCCCTCCGGCTGGTCAAGGAGCACTTCCCCGAGACGATCCGGTGCATCTCGACGAACGGGCTCATGCTCCCCGAGCGGATCGACGAGCTCGCGGCCCTCGACGTCGGCAACATCACGGTCACGATGAACGCGCTCGACCCGGAGGTCGGCGCGAAGATCTACGACCACATCGACTACCACGGGAAGCACTACACGGGCGTCGAGGCCGCGAAGATCCTGATCGCGAACCAGCTCGAGGGGGTCGAGGAGGCCGCCAAGCGCGGGATGATCGTCAAGATCAACACGGTGTGGGTCCCGGGCGTCAACGACGACCAGATCATCGAGATCGCCGAGACGACCTCGAAGCTCGGGGCGTATACCTTCAACCTGATCCCTGTCATCCCACAGTACAGGTTCAAGGACGTCGTGCCTCCGACCCCGGCCCAGAAGCGCGAGATGCAGGACCGGTGCGCGCCGTACATCAAGCAGATGCGCCACTGCCAGCGTTGCCGCGCGGACGCGATCGGCATGCTCGGCCACGACCTCCAGACGCCGGGCGGCTGCAGCAAGGGCACCTGAGCCGGTGCTCCGCTGCCCCTTCATCTTTTCACGCCGCGGAAACGGGGAGCGGCGTATCTACCACGAGGTCGAACGCCTGGCGTGCGTGTCCCCTGAAAAAGCGGGTGGTCAGACGGTGATCTCGCGCCACCGGGCACCGGGGACCCCGCAGATCGGGCAACGCTCGGGCGCTTCGTCGAGGGCGACGTTCCCGCAGACGGGGCAGAGCAGGACCTTTTCCGCCTCGAGATCCGTTCCTGCCTTCACGGCCGCGGCCGCCTTCGTGTAGAGGCCGGCATGGACTTCCTCGGCCTTCATTGCGTACGTGAACGGCGTGATCGCGGTCTTCTGCCCCTCGCGCTCGGCCTCGGCGAGGAACCCGGGGTACATCTCGGTGAACTCGTGGGTCTCCCCAGCGATGGCGCCCGCGAGGTTCTCGGCCGTCGACTTCGATCCGCCCATCACGCCGAGCAGGGTCCGGGCGTGGATCGCCTCGGCCTCGGACGCGGCGCGGAAGAGCTTCGCAACGGTCGGCAAGCCCTCCTGTGCGGCCTTCTCCGAGAACGCGAGGTACTTCCGGTTTGCCTGGGACTCGCCCGCGAACGCGGCCCCGACATTGTCCATGGTCGACATGCACACTACTGGAGCGGGGTGTCCCTTATACTTTCTTCCTTCGTCTCTATCCGAACCAACGACGGAAAAGAACGTTAAAGTCCCGGCCGCGCATATCTTGTGATCGTGGCGGCACGACGCATGGCCGAGATCCCCGAGCGGGACCGGCCGCGGGAGAGACTGATCAAACGGGGGCCGAAGGTGCTCACCACCCGCGATCTGATCGCCGTGATCATCGGCCGGGGGACCCGCGGACGGGGCGTGCTCGCCGTCTCCGAGGAGATCAAGAAGGTCTTCGACGAACGGAAGCAGGAGGTCACGATCGAGCACCTCATGGCGGTCCCCGGTGTCGGGGAGGCCAAGGCCTGCCAGCTCCTCGCCGCCTTCGAACTCGCCCGCAGGTTTCGGGACCAGAACGAGGGCTTCCGGATCTCGAACCCGGAGGAGGTACTCCGCCTGCCCGATGTGGAGATGATCCGGCACCGGCAGCAGGAGCACTTCCTTGCGATCACCCTGAACGGGGCCGGCGAGGTGATCCATGCCCGGACGCTGACCGTCGGCCTGCTGAACGCGAGCCAGGTGCACCCCCGCGAGGCCTTTGCCGACGCGATCACGGACCGGGCCGCGGCCGTCGTCTTCGTCCACAACCACCCCTCGGGCTCCCTCGAGCCCTCGGCGCCCGACCTCGCGATCACGCGGCAGCTCATGGAGGCCGGCGAGCTCCTCGGGATCCAGGTCCTCGACCACCTGATCATATCGAAGAACGGGCACCGTTCGCTCAAGCTGGCCGGGGTGCTCTGACTGCAGGAAGAAGGGGGCGGCCCCGTTTCTCCTCAGGAACCCGTGCCGGGCGCCCCGGCCGCGCCGCAGGCGCGCTCGCCGAGCCGCCGTCCCATTGCATGCGCCTCCTCGAGCAGCGCCGGGAACTCGCCGAGGTCTCGTTTGACGTCCATGTCGTCGACGAAGAGCTCCTCGCCCGGTGTCACGTCGACGATATCGAAGAAGGACGCGGTGGTGGCGCGCACCCCGTCGAAGACGTTCGGGGTGCGGTCGCGGGAGAGGCCGGAGATCGCGAGGAGGAGCCCGTGCCGCTGCTTTTTCCGCTCCTTCGGGACGATGGGCTGCTTCCGGCCGTACTTGGCCCAGTAGAAGACCTGGAACCGGTCCATGAANNCCATGGTCATGACCGGCGTCGCGATGATAATCCCGTCGGCCTCCATCACCCTCCGGTAGTACGGAGTCAGATCGTCGATCTGGGCGCACTCCGGTTCGTTCATGCAGTGGAGGATCTCCATGCAGGGCTCGAAGGTCAGCAACGGGACGTTCACTCGCTCGACCGTGCAGCCCGCGTCGGAAGCGCCGGCAAGGGCCCGCTCGAGGAGCAGGGCCGTGTTGCCCCGCGGAAGCGGCGAGCCGAGCAGTCCGAGGATCAGCGGCATGGGCATGGGATTGACGGTGCACGATAAAAAGATATGGCCGCGGCTCGGAGACCCGACGAGGCGGACGGCCGCGGGAGGGGGTTCGGACCCGCAGGCTCCCCTTCGCCGGCGACCGTACGCGAATGGGACGTATGCCCCCCGACCGGAGACAACCGGGCACCCGCCGTCGACCCCACCGGGATGCACCACGATCCACCCGCCGATACGTCCCGTTTTCATTGCATTGGTATCATGATCATCGATAAATACCTCCGGTGTGCATGGGACGTCTTGGTGAGTTCTCTGACAGAAGGTATCGAGAAGAAGGCCGGCGAGAAGGTTGGCCCCGGCAAGTACGTCTGTCTCGACTGCGGCTACGAGGAGGAGCTCGACAAGAGCGAACAGGACCTCCGGAAGTGCCCGAAGTGCTCCTGCGAGGAGTACCAGTGCTTCCCCATGACGCACATCCGCCCCGACGTCAAGACGCCCGAGGACGCGAGAAACCCGCCAAAGCGGTGAGCGGCCGGCACACGGATGCCTGCCGGATAAGCAACGGATCGGAACAACAGAGGAGGTAGTATCCACATGGTAAACGTATCGAGCGTAGGCCAGGTTTACGTCTGCAACATCTGCGGCAACGTGGTCGAAGTGAAAGTGGTCGGCGGCGGAGAGCTCGTCTGCTGCGGCGAGCCGATGGAGCTGAAGAAATGAGCTCCGGAGACGAAGCCCGCCTCGACGCTCTCGAGGAGAAGATCGGCAAGGTGCCGCGCATCTTCCGCGACCTCAAGGAGACCAACCCCGAGCTCTTCAACTCGGTGATGGGCCTCGACCACATGGTCTGGGCCGACGGGTGCCTCTCGCGAAAGGACAAGAAACTGATCGCGATCGCGATCGCCGCGGCCATGCGCGACGGGCATGCCGTCAGGGCGCAGCTCGCGGGCGCGCCGCACCTCGGGATCTCGCTCGCCGAGATCGAGGAGGCGCTCAGGGTCACGTTCCTGCTCGCGGGCATGCCGGCATACGTCTACGGGCGTGCAGCGGCCGAAGAGATCTACCAGGCGGGGTGCGAATAGCCCCGCACGCTATTCGAGGTACCCATGATGTGTATCGACGAACCGGAGACCTGTGCCTGCGACGAGCCGGCTCACTCGCTCCCCGTACTCGGCGAGCCCGCGCCCGACTTCTCGGCGCAGTCGACCCACGGCCCCCTGAAGCTCTCCGACTATCTGGGCCGCTGGGTCGTGCTGTTCTCGCACCCGGCGGACTTCACGCCGGTCTGCACGACCGAGTTCATGGCCTTTGCGGGGATCGCCGACGAGCTCGCCGCCATGAACGTCCAGCTCGTCGGCCTCTCGGTCGACTCGGTGCCGGCCCACCTTGCCTGGGTCCGGGCGATCAAGGAGAAGATGGGCGTCGACATCCCGTTCCCGGTCATCGCCGACCTCGACACGAAGGTCGCGAAGCGGTACGGGATGATCCACCCGGGCCAGTCCACGACCACGGCTGTCCGGGCCGTCTTCTTCATCGACGACAAGGGGGTGCTCCGGGCGATGATCTACTACCCGCTCTCGAACGGGCGGTACATGCCCGAGATCCTCCGGCTCGTGAAGGCCCTCCAGACCACGGACGCCCACGGCGTCTCCACTCCCGCAAACTGGCAGCCCGGCGACAAGGTCGTGGTGCCGCCGCCGAAGACGGTCGAGGAGATGAAGAAGCGGGACGCGGAGGGGTACGAGTGCCGGGACTGGTATCTCTGCTTTAAGTCCCTCTGAACCTTTTTTATAGCCGCCGTGCCAACACGGGGGTACATGCCGATCACCGTCATCGGGTTCGCGGGCTCGCCGCGCCGGCACGGCAACTCCGAGACTCTGCTCGACTGGGTCCTTGAGGCGATGGCCTCCGAGCCCGGCGTCTCGGTCGAGAAGGTCGTGATCGTGGACGCCAACATCAACCCCTGCCGGGGATGCAACGCCTGCGAGCTGACGGGCGCCTGCGTCCAGCACGACGGCATGATCCCGCTCTACGACCGGATCCTCGAGGCCGACTGCGTCGTGCTCGCGGCCCCGATCTACTGCATGGGCCTCGCGGCCCAGGCGAAGGCGCTCGTCGACCGTGCCCAGGTGTACCGTTCGCGGAAGTACGTGCTCGGGTGGCCGGTGATCCCGGAGGAGCGGAAGGGCAAGCGGCTCGGCCTCTTCCTCGCCACGGCCGGCCAGCCCTGGGACCACGTCTTCGACGCAGCCCTGCCCTCGGTCAAGTGCTTTTATCATGTCTCCGGGGTCCGCGACCGCGACATGCGCTACCTGCTCGTCAACAGCGTTGACGAGCCGGGGGCGGTCGAACGCCACCCCACGGCCTGGACCAATGCGGTGGCGCTCGGGCGCGACGCCGTCGCGACACTTCGCGAACGGCTCGCGTCATGATCCGGGTGCTCGGCGTCTCGGGCAGCCCGCACCGGCACGGAAACACCGAGACCCTGCTCGACGCGTTCCTCGAGGGCGCCCGCGAGGCCGGTGCGGAGGTCGAGAAGGTGGTGCTCTCGACCCTCGCATACGCGTCCTGTCGGGGCTGCAACGCCTGCCACCGGACGGGCGCCTGCGTGCTGAAGGACGAGGCGGGTCCCCTGCTCGAGCGGATGGCCGCCGCGGACGTGCTCGCTGTGGCCTCGCCGATCTACAGTATGGGCGTCACGGCCGAGCTCAAGGGGCTGATCGACCGGGCCCAGTATCTCTGGGCCCGGCGATTTATCACGAACACGCTCGATTACTCGCCCGAGCACCTGGCCCGGCACCGCGGCGTCTTCCTCGCCACCGCGGGCTCGGACTGGCCCGGCGTCTTCGACGCGGCCTTCCCGGTCGTGCGGGCGCTCTTCTCCGGGCTCGGCTTCGAGTACGCGGAGAACCTCGTCTACGACGCGATGGACCGCCACGGCGGCATCCGGGCCCACCCCTCCGCACTCGATGACGCGGCTGTCGCGGGGCGGCGAGCGGTCGAGGCGCTCAGCCGGGAGTAGCCGGCCCGCACCGCTCGGTGCAGACCTTTGCCACGATCCCGCGCGAGGAGCAGAGCGGCGCCCCGGAGAAACTGCCGATCCGGACGACCCGGCAACCGCAGCCCCGGGCCTCGAGAGCTGCGGCGAGCTCGCGCTCATCGAAGTGCTGGTTGCAGCCGATGGTGATGATGTCGGGCCGGAGTTCCTCGATCGGCCGGAACATGTCCGCCGTATCACCGAGGCGGGCCGCGTCGACCGGCTTCAGCGCCCGGACCAGCGCGAGCCGCTGACCCTCGGGCACGATCGGATGGGGCTTGTGCCGGACGTTCGCGTCCCGCGCGACGATCACCACGAGCTCGTCCCCGAGCCTGCGCGACTCCTCGAGGTAGTAGAGGTGGCCGGGGTGGAGCAGGTCGAAGGTCCCGGTGGCGACGACCCGTGTCACGGCAGGACCTCGAGCTCGTACGGAGCGCCGTCCGCGGTGAAGCAGGCCCAGTCGCCGTCCTCGTACGGCCAGCCGATGATCAGGTGGTACCGGCCTGTTCGGGAGAAAAAGGAGAGGTCCGCGAGCGAGGGCTCCAGCACCCCGTTCGGGTGCGAATGGGCCGATCCCGCACGGTGGGTGTCGAGCGGCATCATGTCGAGCAGGACGCTGGCCGAGTCCTCGTTCGTGACCGTGCCCGGCACCAGGTCGCACTCCTCGATCACGCCGTCCCGCTCGCTGAGGAGGGCCGCGAACTCGTTCGGGTCGTTCGAGGCGGCGATTGCGAGCAGCAGGTCGAGGAGCTCCCGCCGGATCCCCCTGCACTTCATGCTCTGATCGATGGGCCCGGGAAGGTGATAAGCCCGACGCCGCGGGAAAATAGTTTTTTCGTACCCCGTCCGCATCGGGTGCCGAGACAGTCAGCCGGATCCTCTCGGCCGACGACGTGGCCGCCGCCTTCCTGATGGTGGCCGCGACCGGGATCGGGCGTACGTGCGCGGCGAAGATCGGCCGCGAGGTCCGGTGGAGTTAGAGCCCGGCCTCGACGGCCGCGGCGATGCGGAGGTTCTCGACGCCCTCGGTCGGCGTGACCGGAAAGGCGGGGCCGCCCGCGACCGCCGCGAGGAACGCGGCGAGCTCGACCCTGAGGGGCTCGACCCGGTTCACGAGGACCTTCTCGATGATGTTCTCCTGGACGTAGCGCTCGGGTTCGGCCGCGTACTGCCCGGGCTTGCGGTGGACGTAGACCTCCTGGGCCATGAAGTCGCCCTCGATCGTCCGCTCCTCCTCCTCGATGTAGATCGACCGGATCTTCTTCGAGGACTTGCGGCTGGCCGAGAGGTAGGCGTGGCACCCGTCGAAACGGAAGAGGGCCGAGCAGATGTCGCCGTCGCCCGCCGAGGCAACCCGATACGGGCTCCCGGGAAAGAGGACATGTGCCAGGATGTCGATGTCGTGGATCATCAGGTC
>DUGU01000320.1 GCA_013331215.1 Methanoregulaceae archaeon | reverse complement strand
CGCCGGGGCGTCGAACGACCACCAGACCGCGCTGACGGTCTTGCCGGCGGCCGGCGTCAGGGTGAACCTGACGGCCGAGCCCTTCGGCGCGGAGAGCGGCGCGGCCGTGAAGTTCGCGCCGCCCGCCTCCGGCGTCGGCGTCTCGACCTCGCCGCCCTTCGCGAAGGCGATCCAGTCCAGGTTCTGGCCGTCGAGGTTCTGGCCGTCGCCCGAGAAGGCGAGCTTCACCGTGTGGTTCCCGGCCCCGAGCGCGACGGGGATCGGGGCCGTGGTGGTCCACCGTTCGAAGGCCCCGGTGTTCGGGACCGCGACCGTGGCGAGGGGGGTGCCGTCCACGGAGACGGCGAAGGTCCGTCCGCTGTTCGGGCTCGCCACGCGGGCGGACAGGGTGTAGTTTCCGGCCGTGACGTTCGCGGTATAGGTCAGGAACTCGCCGTTCCGGATCCAGCCGACGTTGGTGATGTCGCCGACCGTCTCGATGTCGACGTCGTCGTGGCGGTACGCGCCGCCCTCGTTGCCGGGGGTCGTGTCGTGGTACGCGACACCCTCGCCGCCGAGGTTATAGTCCTCGGCCTGGATTTTACCCGGCACGGAGAGGGGCCTGTACGGCTGAGGGCCGACAGGCTCGAGTGTCAGGGTGACCGGGACGGTCTCGCCCTTCGCCGGGTAGTTCGTGATGGCGTAAACCGCGTCGCGGTAGCCCGTGAGGTTCGCGATGATCTTCCGCATCGGCGTGGCCGTGAGGTAGATGCTGACATTCAACGCGCCGTTCGTGGTGTTCCCTTCCAGGTACCGCGTCCCCGAGATGTCCTCGAGATAGATCGCGGCGCCCGCGGGCGTGGTCGAGACCAGGAAGTACCCCTTATCGCCGTCGACGGGCGGAGGAGTCTCGACCGGATAGCCCGGCGTGCCCTCGAGGATCTCCCCGAGCGAGAGGCCGAGGTAGGTGACGCCGTTCTCGACCGAGGGGTCCGTCACGACCGCGAAGTGCGGGTCGGTATGGTCGTCGAAGGTGAATGGGATGGCGTCGAGCTGCGCTTCCTTCGCCACCTCGAGGTCGAAACCGCCGTTCACCCAGTTCGGGATCTCCCAGCCGTCGGCACCGCGTACGACCTCGCGGAGCGTGTAGTGCGAGGCATCCAACTGGGGCGTGGTTGCATTCGTGACGATGTACTGGGCCGTCTCGTTGCCGAGGATATCGCCCGTGACGAAGTGCCAGCTCCCCATATGGTCGTAGCTCTTGCCGGCGTGGACCTCGGCGAGCGAGAGGAGGTACCAGCCGATCTCGCCCGTGCTGGTGGTCGAGTCGTTGATGATCACAGTGTGCGGGTCCGCGTGGGCGACGCGGCGCATGTCGTTCTTGGCGAGCTGGTCCTCTCGGAACGATATGTCGCCGTTGTAGTACTTCTCGATCATCCAGCGGTCGCCGGATCTGGCGGTGTGGAAGTAGGTCCTGTACCACCATCCATCGTCCTGCTGGAAGACCGTCGTGACGACGGACACGTTGGTCGGGTCGGAGACGTTGCCCAGGATGTCGCCGACGATGTAGATCGGCGACAGGCCCGAGTCGCCCGGCGCGGGCTCGACCGGGTAGATCGCACCGGCATTGACCTCCGCGAGCGAGAGGCCGTAGTAGAGCATGTCGCCGCCGGTGATGGTCTGGTCAGTGACGATCACGAGGACCGGGTCGACGTGGCCGACACGTTGCGCGTGCAGGTTCTCGACGAGGTTCTGCTCGTCGACCCTGGTCTCGTGGTTCCAGTAGCTCGGGATCTCCCATCGTCCCGCGTTCTCGACGACGTCGTACGCGGTATAGTACGGGGTCGGAAGGCTCGTGGTGTCGACCTTCGCGATCACGATCTGACTGGTCACGTTCGACGGGGTGATCTCGAGGATGTCCCCGGCAACGTAACGCGGTGTGCCGGGGGTATAGGCAGCCTGCGCGCCTCCGGCGAGCAGGCAGAGCGCCAGCAGCAGGACTGCGGCCGGGGCCAGGGCGCGAAAGCGCCTCCGAACGGATGAGATGTGGTGCATGGTATCCTCTCGACCGCTTCGCTCCGAAGCGGTAATGATGGGTTCCTGTCCCGCACGGGGTTTGGCATGGCGCCTGGCCCGGAGGCCATGAAAGGGGGTCTGTCACCCCACGCGCGATTATCACAGACACGCTCCTAACTTGATAAACCTTCCGAATTGGTTCTGCCAAAACCGGGAGCGGAGCCCCCGGCCGAAGCCTCGACGGGCCGCCGTTGCCGGTGGCGCTCGAAAAAGAGAGGTCGCGGGTGCGGAGCCCGGGTGGAGGAGCTCCTTCCTGTCCGGGCCGCCGGCCATGTACGCGGTGCAGACGGACGGGTGACGCGTCCGGGACAAAAAGAGCCGGGGAGGGTCCACCCCTCAGAGGTGGGCGAGGAGCCAGACAACGTCGGCGAAGTCGATCCGGCCGTTGCCGTTGTAGTCGAAGGACGCCGCCGGCTCGTTCGCGGCGATCCAGCTCATCTGGTTGAAGTAGAGTACGATGTCGGCGAAGTCCTTCCGCCCGTTGCCGTTCACGTCATCGCAGCGGCCGTCCGCATCGGTGTCCGTCGGCACTCCTCCCGCGCCGGGGACCGTCACGACATGGGGCGTCGGCGTGGAGTTTGCGGAGAGCGGGTAGTAGTCGGAGTTCTGCTCGGCGATCTGGAGGGCGATGTCGCAGAACCCGTCGCCGTTGGTGTCGGGATGCGTCTGCGAGAACCCGGTGCCGTCGGGCTGCCCCCAGAAGTTGCCGCCGATCCTCGGGCCGCCCATGATGTTGGGGCCGCCGGCCGCGCCCGGCGTCACGGACCAGGTGTTCGCCTTGAACGGCTCGCCGGTGAAGACGACGTTGACGTTGTTGTTGAACCGGTTGTTGAAGATCGTGCCGCCGCCCGACAGGTACAGCTCGAACCCGGTATTGCTGTTGTCCGCGATCCTGTTTCCGGTGACGGAGACACCGTCCGAGAGGTAGACGTACAGCCCGCACGCGTTCTGCGCGATCATACTGTCCGAGACCGCGCCGCCGGTCGATCCGTCCGTGAACATGACGCCGTAGTTGTTGCCGTCGATGGTGCTGCCCGTGATCGTGTTCCCGACCGCGTTGCTGTACGCGATCACTCCGGCGAACGCGTTGCTCGAGAGATTGGACGTCTCGACCCGCGAGTTCCGGGCTCCGTGCAGATGAATACCGAGCCACCAGTCCTGCACCCGCACGTTCCTGATCGTGACGTTCGAGACGGCCGAGGTGGGGCCATGGACGTAGAACCCGGTCGACTGCGAGGTATCGAGACCGTCGATCAGGTGCCCGAAGCCGTCGAAGACGACGTTCGAGGCCCGGATCTCGATGCATGTCGGCAGGTTGCTGTTCATGATATCGTTCGTCAGGACGTACGAGCCGGGCTGGGTGATCACGATCTTCTGCCCGGTGTACGTCACGTTCGTCCCGGGTGGCCAGCTGCGCGAGACGGCGAACCCGCCCGTCAGGGTCGCGCTCTTGTTGTCCGGGTTGGTCACGACCACGTCCCAGGGGCCCGTGGCCGCCGCGGGCGGCAGCGCGACCCTGCACGTGATCTTCGTCGGCGAGACCGCGACGACGTTCGTTGCCGCGATCGCCGCGGATCCGGTCCGGGTGAACCTGACCGTCGCCCCGGGCAGGAACCCCGTGCCGGCGAGGTTCGTGATCGCGACCGTGGCGCCCTGGACGCCGGTGTTCGGCGCGATCGATGCGAGTGCGGGAGGCAGCG
>DUGU01000138.1 GCA_013331215.1 Methanoregulaceae archaeon | reverse complement strand
TGGGACAAATGACAAGAGACTTGGGATCACCGGCGAAGGTGGAACGTTTGGTGCTGGTCTCGGGCCATGTGCGGTGGCTTTCGACGTTTTTGCCCAGGGAGGATTTCGCAAAATAAACCCCCTCCTGCCCGGGGATTGAACCCGAGACTACCGATTGTTAGACTCAAATTATACCATTACATCAAGACGGCAGTAGCGAGAGAGAGAGAGAGAGAGAGAGAGAGAGAGAGAGAGAGAAAGACAATCACCCCGACCTCCGGAATTCGTCGAGCATCCGGATCGCGGCCCGCATCACGGACCGGCTCTCGCTTGTATAGCTCGGGAATCCCGCGTCGACCTCCGCCTCGTCCGTCACTCCATGGGCGCAGGCAATCCGGATCCGGGAGACCCAGTTGCGGGCCGTGCTCTCCTGGTAGCCGAGCGCCACGAGCCGGCGCATCCATCGACGCATCTCCTCCTCGTCGACGGGGAGGCCGGACCGTGCCGGCGTCGGCCGGCGGGTGTCCGGGGCGCTCACCGCTCCACCTCCCGCTCCCGCTCCTGCATCCGCCGCTGGTATTCCCGGCGCAGCTCCGCCCGGTGTTGTCGCGTCTCCTTCGGCGTCGGCTCGGGGCAGCGATCCGGCCCACGGGTGTCGAAGCCGAGGAGGAACAGGGCCACCTCAATCTTCACGATCCGCGACTCGCCATCGGGGTTGATCACGACGGGCAGCATCGCCGCCACCTCTCGGCGACCGGGCGGTACCCGCAGTCGGCTGCGCACGGCCCGGCCGGGAGCAGCCCGCCGGTCTCGAGGCAGATCGTCCCGTTACCGTCCGGCAATGGGCAGCGGGCCGGGCAGCCGGCGTCCTGGTCGTGGAACCAGTAACAGCCGTCGCCGTGGGCCGGCGCGTCCCGGAGCCGGCACCAGTGGCCCATGCCCTGCACCCGCGAGGCGTGGACGCACGCGTGGCAGAGGCCGCCGGTCATGCCGGCCCCCTCCGGGCCTCGATCTCCTCGATGCAGCGGAGGCAGAGCGGGCGGTGGAAGACCCGCTGCGAATACCGCAGCTCGGCCGGCCCGATCTCCTCCCTGCACCGGGCGCAGACGGTCGGGTCAGCCCACTGCATCACGTCCACCTCGCCCGATCGGCGCAGTCCTCGCAGAGGTATCGCCGGAACTCGGCCCAGGACTGCCGGGCCTCCACGGTCCCGATCCCACGGGCGCATTCGGTGCAATGGTCCGGGTCGACCCGTCGGAGATACCTGCTGCCGCAGCGCCCGCAGTAGAGCGCGCCGTCCGGCCCCATCAGTCCGCCTCCAGCACCTCGACAGGCCCGTCGTGGCGGTAGTAGTGGGCGCGGAAGTGGTCGCGGACGACCATCCACGCCGCGGCCCCGGCCTGGCACGCCTCGTTGTCGAGGACGAACCCGAGACCGGCGCGGGAGGCGCCGAGGAGCACCCGGCCGCTCGCGGAGGTGGCAACGTCGCCGACAGGCTCACCCTCCACGGAGTACAGGACCGCCGGGTAGCCGGCGAGCACCTGCCGCACGTCCGCGGCGAGCACTCGGTAGACGCGCGGGACCGGGGCCGCGATCCGGATCTCGATCTCGTCCGCGTCGTCCGCCCTGCCGGCGGACCCGACCACGGCCCTCATGCGAGCCTCCCGACGGCCGCGAGGCATTTTCGGCACCGGCGGTACGGCCCGAGGTTAGCCGGCGGCGGTGGGAGCTCCTCGAACCGACCGCCTCCGAGGCAGGAGCCGCAGAGCGGGACGTCGACGCAGGCGTTCACGGCGAAGGCGTGGACCACGGGCGTGCCGCCCGTCCGCCGCCGCCAGGCGACGCCTGCGGAGGCACCGTCGGCCGCCGGCGTCGGGGCCGCAGCCCGGACGACGATCGTAACGCCAGCCTCTTGAGGGATGTCGACGCAGATCTCTACGGCAGTCGTTTCCCTCTCGAGCTTCCCGGCTGTGGGTGGGGCGCTGCCGTTCATTCCTCGTCCTCCTCGATCCGCCAAAGCCCGTGCTTGACGGCAACGGCCTCGAGCAGGTCCGCGTTCTCTTCGCCGATCCCCAGCTCCCGCGCAATCTGCGGGATGCCGGCGCGCGAGACGGTCACGCACATGCCGCCGCCTCCCCGCCCGCCTTCCGGACGAGGATCCGCAGGAGCGCGCTTCGGCTGCGGTCCTCCCGCAGCCGGTCTATGATCTCCAGGTCCGCCGCAGAACAGCGGATCGTGAGATTCTCTGTCAGGTCATCCATTGTATTACACAGTGATATCATACAAGAATACGGATAATATTACCTTGATTGCGTCGAAGGATTATTTGCATCCGAGAGCGAATGTCGTGCATGGCGGGGACGCAGACCACGCTCCGGCTCGATCAGCGGATCAAGGACACGGTCGACCGGCTTGTCGACGAGGGGCGCTACCCCTCGATGACCGCGTTCATCGTCGACGCGATCCTGCTCAAGCTCGACGTGGAGGGGATCGCGGTCGACGGGATGGAGCCCGAGCCGGACGCCCTGG
>DUGU01000342.1 GCA_013331215.1 Methanoregulaceae archaeon | reverse complement strand
GAGCCGATCGGCGTGACCGGCGCGATCATCCCCTGGAACATGCCGGCCCTGCTCTTTGCCTGGAAGACTGTCCCGGCTCTCCTCTGCGGCAACGCCCAGGTCGTGAAACCGGCCTCTACCGCCCCGCTCACACCTCTCGCGCTCGCCGAATGTCTGCACGAGGCCGGGCTTCCCCCGGGAGTCCTGAACGTCGTGACCGGTCCTGGAGAGACCGTCGGCGAGGTGCTGGTCACGGATCCGGCGATCCGGAAGATCTCGTTCACGGGCTCGTCCGCGACGGGCAAGCGCGTCATGGCCCTCGCGGCCGATCGCGTGGCCCGGGTCACGCTCGAGCTCGGCGGCTCGGACCCGATGATCGTCTGCGCCGATGCGAACCTGGACAGCGCCGTGGCGGGCGCGGTCTCGGGCCGATACTATAACTGCGGCCAGGTCTGCACGGCCGTCAAGCGCCTCTTCATCCAGGAGACGATCGCCGACGAGTTCGTGCGACGGCTCACGGCGTCCGTGAATCGGCTCAGGGTCGGCAACGGGCTCGAGGCCGGTACGACCATGGGCCCGCTCAACACGATGGCTGCCCGCGACCGGATCAGCGGCCTGGTCGACCGGGTCCGCGAGCGGGACGAGGGGACGGTCGCGGTCGGAGGAACTGTGCCGGGTGCGCCGGGCTCCACCGCGGGAGCCTATTACGCGCCGACCGTCGTCACGGACGTGGCGCCGGAGTCGGCACTGATGACCGAGGAGATCTTCGGCCCGGTCCTGCCGGTCGTCCGGTTTGCGAATCTCGACGAGGCGCTCCGGCTCGCGAACGACAGCAGGTTCGGCCTCGGCGCCTCGATCTGGACCAGGAACCCGGAGACGATTCGCGAAGCCCCGGGCCGGCTCCAGGCGGGCATCGTCTGGGTGAACCTCCACCTGAAGGTTCCGCCCGAGGTGCCGTTCGGAGGAGTCAAGGAGTCGGGGCTCGGACGCGAGAACGGGGCCCAGGCCCTCGACGCCTGGAGCGAAGAAAAGACGGTGCTCGTGCGGCTCTGAGCAGGGCCGATAGCGAATGCGTTGGGACCCCCGATGGAGCGAGGACGGGTCTCGATGGTCGGATTTTATCGGTCCCCCGGGAAGCAGACCCCGATCAGTCCAGGGGGTGGAGGATCAGCCTGACGGACCGCTCCTTCTCATCGGTCGAGACGTGCTCGATCTTGCATGGCCGGCCGAGGCCGGCGACTGCCATACAGGCGAAGAGGCTGCACGTCGGGCAGCCGATCATCGTGCAGCACTTGGGGGAGACCGCCCGGATGGCGGTGCATCCGTCAAAGAATCTGTATCCCGAGAGTCGCACCTCGATGAGATCTCCTTCGGGAACGGCCTCGACCTTCGCCGCGAGCTCGAGCGTATCCTCCCCGACCTCGCGGATCGCGGTGCAGAGCCCTGCCAGGTCATGAGGCACAGCAAGACTGTTCTCGCGTACCAGCCGGTCGTAGATTGCCCGGCCCGGAGGCAGCAGCTGAACGCCGCCTCCGTACTCCTCGCGGATGAACGTATAGTCGTCGGGAGGCAGCTGTGTCGGCGGAAGATCCCCGATAGGCACGATCTGGACGATCTCTCTGTTACGGAGGAAGAGATGGGCATCGCCCTGCAGGCCGAGATCGGCGCAGAAGCGAGTCAGGTCGACCACTGGATCGGCAGCTGCGAGCCCCGCGATCCACGGAGGAGCGGACTCGCCCTGGTACTGGGTCAGGATAAAGACGCCGCCGATAAAACAGCCGACTCCAACGAGGACGAGTGTCGCACTCGTCATGTCTCCTCGACCGGTCAGGGCGGCTATAAGGAGCAGGAGAGCGGCTGCGCCGATCAAGGCGGCCCCTGTGACAAATCCATTGCCGTAATTCTTCACGTAGCGCCACCCGCCGACACCCGTTGACCCATCCGGGCATCAAATCCCATCAGTCCGAGGGCGATGCATATCGACAGAACAGTAAGGGCAAGGAGAAGGAAGAGCGTATTGCTGAAGACGAGGACTCCCGCGGCCGCCATGGTGATCGTGGAGCCCGCGAGCACGAGCGACGTCCGGTCGCTGCCGCACACCCTGCCGGTGATGGCAGGCTGGAACAGCACGCCGGGCACGAGGGAGGCGGTACCGAGGCCGACGGCGATGGTCTCGCCGAGGCAGAGAAGCAAGCAGCTCCCTCCAAAGCCCGTCCAGGCCGCACCGGCAATCCCCGCACCGAGAACGACCACCGTGATAGTAATGCCCGGGCTCGTCCCCGGTACGAGTGAGGCCGCGCCGGCGGCCGCCGAAACGGCACCCGGGACCGCAATCTGTCGCCACTGCATCAGATCGCCTCCACCCTCGGGTACGGACTGAGCAGGGAGACAGGGGCCCTGACGGCCCGGGGCAACCGGATCACGAGGTGGCGTCTCCGCCGGCGGGCTGCTGCAGCGATCAGGTTCAGGTGGCTCACCTCGTCGGACGACGCCGTGTAAACCACCACAACCCGGTTCTCCGCCTTCTTCATGGCATGATCGATCTCCGCTTCGAACGCGGTTCTCGTCGATCTCCGGAGGGTCATCCGGAGCACGGTCGCAAGCCGTTGTGAAGGGATCAGCAGGCCTCTCTCGATCGATTGCAACCGTTCCAGAAGAACGAGCGGATCCAAGACCCGGTACAGCGGGTGAACCGGATCAGGGATGCGGAGGCTCAGGAGACCGAGTAGCGCACCGAGGTCGCGTTCATGATAGCGAAAGTCGACCACCGCCCCCCCGGTTATCAGGAGGAGGGTGCACTGGCCCTGATCGCGGACCTCTCGTTCGATCGCCTCCCCGGCGGCCGCGAGGACGGCCGCAGCCCCGGGGGTCCCCGGGACGGGGAGATCGACAACCACGAGAGGGGCGTTGCCGACCTCGGACGTCGGTTCCCGGACGAAAGGCAGGCCGTATTTGGCCGTGAGCTTCCAGTCCACCATGGAAGCATCGTCTCCCCGACGGAACGGACGAAACCCGCTCACGCCCTCCCCTCGCGGTATCCCCATTCGGTCGAGCTCCCTCGTCCCGGCATCGCTTCCCGGGGTCGGTTCCGATATCCTGCTCGCAGCCGGATAGACGGTTATCTTCTCCCCCGCGCAACCGGAGGATGCGCAGACGATCTTCGTCGAGAAGAACCGGTCTCCCGTTTCGAGCAGGAGGCCGCGGAAACCGACCTCGCCGGGTATAATGAACCTGACCCGGTACCGACCCCCCTCACGGGGAAGCACCGCTTCCTCCGGGTCATACACTGCGGACCGGGGGGGAAGGTCGGTAAGCCGTACAAGAAGCCCCGGCACGGCCGGCGCCGTCGCCCGGACGCTGACCTCCACCGGCATCCCCACGCAGACGGGGCCTTTTCCGACCGAACGCTCGACCTGGAGACCGTCCGCATACCGGGCGGTACGATACAGAAAGAGACCTGCCTGCCCGCAAAGGAGAGCAGTGAGCCCCATCGCTCCGGCAACCGCGGCGAGGCTGTCGAGATACAGGGCAAGCACGCCGAGCACGATCGTAACGATCGTGCAGCCCCCGGTCCACGGAGTCGTCTGCACCGGACTATGCCACCTCGACGGTCTCAAGGATCTCGGTGATAACGTGATCGACTGCGACGCGGCTGAGGTCTGCATCCCGTTCAAGGATCAACCGGTGGCCCATGACCGGCCGGGCCATCTGCTCCACATCGTCCGGGATCACATAGGTCCGACCGTCGATGGCGGCCCGGGCCTTCGCTCCGCGGAGAAGAGCGAGCGAGCCCCGCGTGGAGGCGCCGAGCCGGACGCCCCCGTGGGCCCGGCTCGCGATCACGACGTCGCGGATGTACCTGAGGATGGCCTCGCTGGCGTTGATCTTCTGGATCGTCCGACTCATGGATCGCACCTCGTCGATCGGGAGCACCTGGGCGATCCTGCTGTCGTAGAGATCCCAGTCCAGGCGACCGTCCTGGTCGCGCCGCAGGATCTCGATCTCGTTCTCGCTGTCCATGTGCGAGAGGGCCGTACTGTAATTGAACCGGTCCCTCTGGGCCTCGATCAGGGGGAAGGTTCCCTCGAACTCCTGCGAATTCTGGGTCGCTATAACGAAGAACGGGTCGCCAAGGGGATAGGTGAACCCGTCGATCGTGGTCTGGCGCTCGGCCATGGCCTCGATCAGAGCGGATTGCGTCTTGGGCGTCAACCGATTGATCTCGTCGATCATGACGAAATTGGCGAAGATCGGCCCCTTCTGCAGCACGAACTCGTGCCGCTCGGCGTCGTAGATCCGGACCCCGAGGATGTCGGCCGGCTGGACGTCGACCGCACCCTGGATCCTGTTGAACTTGTAGCCGATCAGCCGCGCGATGATCTTCGAGATCGTGGTCTTGGCTGTCCCCGGCACACCGTCGATCAGCACGTGCCCGCTTGTCAGCACTCCGATCAGGATCAGATCGACAAGGTCACGGTTCCCCACCACGTACTGCCCGACGGCATCCTGAATAAGTCGGTGAGCATTCGCGATCTCCTGGACTTTTTCTTCAAGTTCTCTATGTGCCATCGCGTCCTCTTATCTTCTCCGTCGGTTGAATGACCAGGCGATCATCCCGAGAGAGAGCGCCGTGACCACAACTACGAGTGCTGGTGTTTCCCTGACCCATAAAAATGTGCTGATCGGTCCTGCAGTAGTCGCCGTCTGGCTGAGCCTCTGGTCCGTCAAGGTCGCACTGGCAACCAGGCGCTCGACAAGGAGCCCGTTGTCGCAATCGGAAAGCCCCTGCATTGCGTTGATGAAGAGGCTAGCGTCACCGATCACGACGACCTGCCCTGCACCGACGGTCTCTTCTGTGGCAAGGGTAAAGCGGCCGAGGGACTCTGTGCGCTCCACCCGTCCGTCTCCGTCCGTATCGATCCAGGAGAGATACGTCGTATTGATGAGGGGATTGCCGCCGGACACGGCAACCGGGCGGTTGAAGACGATCTTCGAGAGGCCCGCCACAAGAGGTCGCCCCTTCACCGGGTAACCGAGGGGTGCGTTCGAGTTCTCGAACTCCCGTTCAAGGCTTGAGAGGTTCCCGCGATCGAGCCTCGTCGTGGCTCCCACAGCCCGTAGCAGATCGTTTCCCGACCCGAAATCATCAACAAGCATCAGAGTATTGCCTGCGGCCACGAAATCTCGGTATGCCGAGCCCTCTTCAACGGTCGGTGCGCGGGCGGGTGCGATCACGAGCAGAGTCGCGTTATGTCGACCCCTGAGATCGGCAGGATCTCTGACCATGACCGAACCGCTGTTCCCGAGCGCATCGAAGACTTCGGACGTTCCGTTCCACTGGGGGTTGTATCGGCTGAACTCAATATCCGTCGTGGAGAGGTGGAGAAAGAGGGCGACAGCTGCGACAACAAGGATGAGGCCGACAGCCGCATCGATCGCCCGGTAAGGAGGATTATCGTCTGACACGAGTCGGCTCCAAGAGATTCAGGACAAATCCTCCGAACACCGAGGTCCGGCTCTCTTCGGCATCGGCATGCGGAGCACTGACTATCGCTTCATAGATTGCAGGGGTGGGGGCACCGAACCCGGCTATCGGTGTCATCACGAGTCGCTTCCAAAGCTCCCGCGACATCAGCGTCAAACGGCGAACGTCCGACTGTTCCGTATCAAGCCCAATCAAGTGGTTGCTGTTGATCCCTTCGACACCCTCTCGAGGGTCTCCCGGAGAGAGGAATCCGACGGTTCCGGAGAGCATTTCATCGTTCACGACGTTTTGACCCCCCCTTCATCAACGCCGAACCTCGCGTTATCCATCTGCACATCGTTTGATCAATGATGCCCGCACCAGTTTTCACAATCCCGACGGGCATCGGCACAGGTGCCCCCAGGGATCGCACAGGACCAGTGGACGCAGCCCTGCAGGGGATCGATGCGGGACTAATGCCCGCTCCCCTCCGTGATGATATAGATGAAGGCTTCGCGCATCTGATCGAGATCTTCGTCTGTCGGCTCATGCTCCGCGTACCAAACCTTTTCGTGAATTCCAACGAGCACCGCAAGCTGAGCACCGAACGGTCGATCGGCAAACAGGGCGACGAGGTTGCGAGGGGTCCGGGATTTGAGTTGGAGATCAGGGTTTCTCGCTTCAAGTTCTCGCACGACCCGGCGGTAGGTCTGGGCGATTGTCGTGTACCCGTCGATCTGGCCCCCGCTGGTTACAGGGATCTGGTTTGCGATGAGATGCGCTTCTTCTATCGTTGGCGTCAGGGGAGGGCCAGCCACGCCACCGGGTTCTGCCTCAACGGTATGAGCAGATGGCGGACCATCTATCGTCTCTCGCTTCCGGAGAAAGAGGATCCCGCCGATAGCCGCTCCGCCGACTCCGAGCAAATAGACAACCGAGGCAAGCAAACCGAAGGCATATGGAACCTCGACCGTAACGGGTAAAGATTCGGAGCCATTTAAGGGGAATCCCGCCGGATCGACCCAGGCCTTCAGCGTGTGAACCCGGGGCGAAAGTGGCCCCGCGGTAATAGTATACTCCCCATCATCCCCGGTCACTCCTTCTTCCGACGAGGCCCGGCCGTCGACGTCCATGAGTACCCTCGCTCCACGGACCGGGACGCCGTCCTCCGTCACCAAGCGCCCTGTTCCGACACCCTTTCTGGTGCCGTTCTCCACAATAATATGGACCTCTAGGGAAACGGTCGTATTCCTGCTTGCGACTGTAAAGGAACTAACCTCTGATATATCGGAGTCGGTCGAGGCATAAGCTGTGTGTGTGCGAGCGTCGATCTGTTCGATCTTATACAAAAATGAAAAACGTCCGTCACGATCGGTCACAACGCTTCCGACTTGCTGGCCGTCAACGAAGGTCGTGACCCCGGTACCTACCGGGGCATCCACGGTCCCCTCAATCGAGAGGGTGTCGCCATAGACACCGTGATCGGGAAGAATCCTCACGCTGACCGCCGATGCTGCTCCCAGAGCCCCAGAGCCCCTGCCAGAGAACTGGATTTCACGTATCATCTCCTGAATCGAGGACGAACGCGTCTTCTGCACTGCATCGATCTCGGTCAGGATCGCGGCAAAATCCGTGGTCGACTTTTCGAATGCGGACGTATCAATCCCAAATTTCCGTGACAGGTTGACAATACGATCGGCCCGATCCGCATACCCCTCGTAGTTGCTCTGGATCTTGGTGCAGAGATCTTCACCCTGGAGTTCAATGGACTTCAGGTTCGCGATATCCTTCTGATCGCGGAACGTGGTCTCCGCATTCTGAAGTTCATCGTACTGTTTTGTCTGGTTCAGCAGCTCGCGGAGCGATCTGATATTTTCGTCGTTGTCGTGTTGAAACGTAGCCACGTCCGTTTCCGTCATGTCGAGCTGGACGACAAGATCTTCGAGATTCTGACCGGACAAGAGATATTGCTGATATTGGCTCTCACCCGATTCGAAATCTCTGAGCTTGATATTATGGACGAGCTGGGCAGCGAGGTCAAGGTCCGCGGCCCAATTTTGAAGAACAAGCGCCGCATCGGTCCGGGTCAGATTCCCGGTTACCGCGAAATCCTGGTGAAACCCGGTTGTCGACGCATCTTTTACAATATATTTAAGCGGGTCCCCTGCAGAGGAGCTCGGGACAATGAGCATGGCTGCAACAAGAACGAGTACTGCGAACCATCCCCGGCCGATTGCCGATGTCGAGATTGGGTTCGGTTCAGGCGTCATTGAACGAGGATCTCCACGATTCGGTTGGCAACGATGTAGCCGAAGATGAGGAGGGAAGCCGCGACCATATATTTCATCCGCCGCAGATATCTTGGCTGGACCGATGACGTATCAATCAGTATAACGGTCACAAGGAGGCCGATCAAGGCCAGTACGAAGAAGATCTCGAGGTCGAAGGTCCGCCTGAACAGCTGGAAAGCTATGATCACCATCAACCAGGTGGTGAACACCATGGATGAGAGACGTACCTTCCTGCTCATACTCACGCCAACATCTCTCTTCTTGTTTTTATGGGTTTCTATAATAACCTCTTTCGACCGACAAGAACGTTTCCGTCCCCCCCGCGATCCATACGATTCTCCTTTCGTGTCTCGAGCCTGTTTCTTCCTTCGCTCCAGCAGCTATGCACTGATCGTTTCTGTAGATCCTCCGGGTCGGATCGTTCCACTGCGTGTGGTTCCGGTTCACGTTTATGTGGCTCTTCGATCAGGCATTGAACGATCGGGTTCCATTACTGGAGCGGCAATTGAACCAGATCCGGAGATGTGACGTATCTCTCCACCGAAGGACACTTTTCACAGAAACAGGCACAATTTATTCCCCACACCGCTTTTACTGCGTCCACATTTTTTTTCGCAGATCGTGCATCCACTTTCAAGATATGAGGCAACACCCCTCCGTTGGGGTACGAGCGGTTCGCCCGATGCGGTATCCGATCGATAACCGTCCAGAAGAGACTCATCGTCTCCGAGCCTGAGGCAGATACGAGTAACGTATTATCGACGGCCTTAGCAAATTCAATAGATGTTGATAAAACCCAGAATTTTCGAATGAAATTTCAATGAACGCGATCATAGAGCGGATCCCCATCGGAAAAATATAAATTAACGTAATACAGATATCCGAGGGAACTGCCTTGCACATACGCAAGGCGATTTATCCACCAATCGGAGATGCCAACCGTGAATATACAACGAGCGATAGCTATCGCAATGGGCGCACTATTGCTGATAGGACTGGCCGGAGCAGCCGCCGCAGATCAAACGACTCTCGACATCAAGGATCAGGTGGAGCACACGATCACCGCATCCACACAGGGTTCTGTGGAATTTTCCCAGTCGGCCGCAGTAACTGCGAAGTATCACGGCTCTTCGTTCAATATGAAGCCAGTACGCACGACCGTGCCGACCACCATCCCGACCACGGTCCCGACGACCATCAGGACCACAGTCCCGACGACAGTCCCGACTACGGCACCGACACAGACGACAGGGCAGACCCCGTATAACGGCGTGCACGCGCTTCCCGGCCGGGTTCAGGCCGAGGACTTCGATAACGGCGGCCAGAACGTCGCCTA
>DUGU01000322.1 GCA_013331215.1 Methanoregulaceae archaeon | reverse complement strand
TCACCCGTACATCGGAAGGTTCTCGCGCTTCTGCGAAGTCTCTGTCGACTGGACCTCCTCGGAGAGACGGTGCATGGTCGCCTCGATCTCCTCGGCCTGGTCGAGCAGGGGTTGCATGTCCACGTTCAGGCTGTACATCTTGTTCAGCACGCCGAGCGCGGCCGCGGCGGCCCGCGGATCGGGCGCGTTCACGGTCTCGCCGAGGAGGCCGATACCCGGGACTCCCCGGACCTTGCATTCGGTCAGGATCGAGGACGCGATCCCCGAGATCGAACCCACCGGGAGGAACTGGGTCAGGTCCTTGATCCGCTCGAGGGCTTCCTCCGTCGTAGCCACGCCGAAGACGCGCTTCTCCGGTTCGTTCGTGACCACGCCGGCGAGAGCGACCACCTCCTTGGGGTGGAAGGGGTCGAGCCAGTCCATGATCCCGTTCGCGACTTCATAGCAGATCATGGGGTGGACCGGGATGTCGGCCACGATCGCAACGAGCGGGGGTTTCTCATAGATCCGTACGGGGACGTTCACCAGTCCCTTGGCCATCATCGCGAACGGCGGAAAGTACTTGCTCGTCATGGTCCCGATCAGCGGGAACTCGAGCTGGTCGACCATGTACTGAAGCGCGATCGAGCCGACGAGGCCGCTGCCGGGGAAGCCCATCAGGACGGTCGGAGACTCGCCCGCCAGCGGCTTGGCCATGATCTTGATGTCGGTTGACGTGTCGGGGGGCATCAAGTTAACATAGAGTATCTCCCTAAAAAGTATTATGGAAGAGTTCGAGGTCAAACGGGGATCGACCAAGGATCTTGCCAGCCGAATCCCGATCGAACTTTCCCGCCACTTCGGGTGCGAACCCGAGCCTGCCGGGGGCGGATTCGCGATCGCCTACGGTGCGATTCGCCGGCTGATCGCGACCCCCGGTCCGGAGGGAAAGACACTCCGGGTCGAGATCGAGACCGACCCGTCCGTCGACGATGACGCGGTGATCCTGGATACGATCAGGAAGCGAAACGCATTTCTTGAAGGAGCGACCGGCTTCTCCTCGAAGGAGCGGGTCAAGCGGTCGAAAAAGAAGGCCGGGGCCTGATCACTCGATCGTGATCGCCGGCTTGAAGGGGAGGGCCACGGACGCCTTCGGGTGGGCCGACTCCTCCGCGCCGACGATCCGCACGGGCAGCCCGATCGCCCGCTCGAGAAATTCTCGAGCCGCGGCAAAGACGGCGGCCTCGTCGAGCTCGACCTGAAGGAGATTCTCGACGAGCTCGGGCGGCAGGCGGTGAATCAGGGTCGTACACTGTTTCACCGCGTCGGTCGCCTCCTTTCCGCGCTTCCGCATATCCTCGTTCTGCATCACGAGCCGGACGGCCGCGTTCCGGTCGTCGGCGGCGGCGATCGTCCGGAAGACCTCCCGCTTCCAGGCGGGCGCGACCGCGATCTCGACCGCGGACGGGGTGATCGGTAGCAGTTTCAGGATCGACTCCACGTCCTCGACCGTGCGGCTGAGGAGCTCTTCGCCGAGCTCGATAGCCGGGCGATCCCGAGCAGGGTCGGCCTCCGGCCAGGGCGCGAACGAGACCAGGCCTTCATTGCCGAGCGCTTGCCAGAGTGTCTCGCAGGTAAACGGGATGAACGGGGCGAGGAGGCGAACCCAGACCGAACAGAGCTCGCGGAGCGTAGCGCCGCCGGTGCTCTCCTCGGGCTGGCGCCGCGCATACCACCGGAGATCGGCTTCGACCCCGAAGAACGCCTCCTGCAGGGCCTGCCGCGTCTGGAAGGACTCGAGGGATGCCGTCGCCTTCCCGGCGTGCCGCTGAAGCCGGCTGAGCAGCCATTCGTCGACCGGGCCGGACGTGTCCGGAGCGTCGATCGTGTCCCGCACGGTCGCTTCGAACCGCTCGATCTGCCGCCGGGTCGAGGCGACGAGCTCATTGCGCCAGTCGAAGTCCTGCCAGGGCTCGGCCGAGCCCATCAGGAACATCCGGACCGTGTCCGCCCCGAACTCGGCCAGCGCGTCCTCGAGCAGGAAGACGTTGCCCTTGGAGGACGACATCTTGGCTCCGTTCAGAAGACCCATGCCGAAGACGACCATCCCCTTCGGCTGAAGCTCGGGCGGGAAGATTGCCGCGTGGTGGAAGAGCTGGAAGGTCAGGTGGTTCGAGATCAGGTCCTTGGCCGAGAATCGATAGTCGTACGGGTACCAGGCGAGGAACTCCTCGCGGAGCGGCGCCAGCAACTCGCGGCTCGGGACCTCTGGAGACTCGATCCCGAGAAAGAGATAGTCGAACGCGGCCGGCGTGAGCAGGGTTGGGTCGAGCTCACGGATTCGATGCGCGACCGTGTAATAGGCCATGTAGATGGTCGAGTCCGAGAGCGGCTCGATCAGCCAGGTGGTATCCCAGGGGAGGCGCGTGCCCAGGCCGACGCGGCGGGTGGCGGCCCAGTCCTTGAGCCAATCGATCGTCCGCTCGAACTCCGCGCGCACCTCGGGCGGCACGAGCGAGATGTCGGGAAGGTAGGCCTTGACCTGGTCCTTCCACGCGGGGTCGGAGTACGTCAGGAACCACTGGTCGTGGAGGATCTTGACGAAGACACGGCTCGAGCACCGGCAGATCACGGGGCGGGTGTCGAACTCGTACATCACGGTCGAACCGTGCTCTGCACAGAGGAACTCGCCCACCGCGTCCCGCGCCTCGCGGACGGTCGCACCGCCGAGGCGTTCGTGGAGCCGCCCCTTCGAGAACTCGGCGCTGTAGACCTCCNNGTCAGCGCGTCCATACGCGTGTCGTGCTGGTTCGTGACTTTCGCCCGCTCGACCGCGTCCTGAGCCGGACACTCGCCCCAGCCCTCGACCGTGATCAGGGGCCTCGGGACGAGCTCCGTGTACCGTCCCTCATGCTGGAGGTCGCGGAGAGCGACGTAATCGAACGGCGCGTGCGCGGGCACGGACATCACGACGCCCGTCGCCATCTCGGGGTCGACGAACGACGCGGGCAGGATCGGAACCTCGCCCGCGAGCGGGTGAGTGACCGTCTGATCCACGAGCGCGGCGCCTGGAATTTCCTCGATGATCCCGACCTCGTGCTCCTGGAGCGCGAGCTTCTCGGCCGCCTCCCGCGAGACGAGCCATATCTCGCCGTCGACCTCGGCCCGGACGTACATGACATCCGGGTTTACCCAGAGGTTGGTGACGCCGTATACGGTCTCGGGCCGGAGAGTCGCAGTCGGCACGAGGGTATCGCCGAGCCGGAACATCACGAGCACGAATCGGATCACCTCGGCCTTGTCGCCCTCGAGGAGATCGTGGTCGCCGACCGGGTTGTCGCAGAGCGGGCAGTACCGGACGGGGTGGGCTCCGCGGACAACATAGCCTTTCTCATACAGCCGGCCGAACTGCCACTCGATAAATTTGCTGTAGTGCGGGTCCACCGTCGTAAACCGCCGGCGCCAGTCGATCGAGAGGCCGGCCATCCGCATGACGCGCTCGTACTCGTCCGAGAAGTACCGGACGATCTCGAGCGGATCCACGAACCGCTCGAGCACGTCCATCGGAACCCGGTAGAGGTCGTGATAGAGCTGGATCGCGACAGGATCGCGGTTCGCGATCCTCTTCGAGATCCCGATCACGGGTGCGCCGGTCACGTGGAAGGCCATCGGGTAGAGAACGCGTCGCCCGCGCATCCGCCAGAACCGTGCCACCACGTCGGGCACCAGGTAGGTGCGCCCGTGGCCGACATGCATCGCCCCCGACGGATACGGGTACGCGACGGTCAGGTAAAACTTCTCCACGCCGGTCATTGGGTCCGCGGCGAACGCATCGCCCCAGCGTTCCCGGACCGCGGTTTCCATCGACTGCATGCTGTCTCTCTCCATCTTCTCGCTCCTAGACTGGCCGCATCCGGATGACCTCGCCGGCCGTGAAGCGCTTCAGCATCTCCTGCGCGATCGAGCTCGTTCGCGCGAGATGGATCTCCCCGTTCTCGTTCACGGTCGCCGTGAAGAGGTACTCCTTGCCGGCGAAGACATCAACGATTCGCCCGCTCTGCTCGGGAGCGATGATCGCCAGATGACGGCGGTCGGTTCGGATCCGGATCGCCCCGTCCCCCAGTTCCTCCTCGGCGCCGACCGGCGCCGCAGCCTCGGTGCGGGCCCGGATGTCGATCCCGACGCCGATCCGGTTCACGATCGCAGCGACATTCTTGCCACCCTTGCCGATCGCAGCCGGGACATCCTTGTCATCGATGTAGACCACGGCCTTGGTGTCGGTGAGCATCCGGACTTCGACCGGGCCGTCCGTAAACCGGCCGATCTCGCGCTGGAGGTCCCGCTCGATCTGGCGCCCACCCCCCCGCTCGTCGACGGGAGCTGCTGGTGCACGCTCCGGTGCGGGCTCAGGGGGCGGACGGACCCGCTCTTGAGCGGGTGCGGGTAGGGTGAGGGGCATGATCACGATCTCGCCGTCGTAGCGGAAGATCTCGAGCGCCGTGGCCCCCGTCGCTGCATCGACCACGCTCACGACCGGCGTCACAACCCCGTCGCCCGGGATCGAGTCCGGGACACGGAGGCCGAACTCCAGGTCGTATATGTGCGCGATCTCGCCTTCCTCCACGATCACGATCGTATCGACAACGCGCGAGAGCGTGCCGAAGTCGACCCGGCTCAGGAAGCGGAGCAGGGCCGCGTGGACGTTCTCGGCGTGGAGCACGCCGATCATTCCGACCCCTGCGAGGCGCATATCCGCGAATACCCGGAAGTCTTCGGTCCGGCGGAGCTCGTCGTAGACTACGTAGTCCGGCCGGAGCAGCATCACCATCTCGGCCGTTGCCTCCATCCGCCCGTCGAGGGCCGTGTACTGCGAGATCAGATCGGGCACCTGCATGTCTCGCGGCGCCTCCATGGTCTTGACGATGACCCCATTCTCCATGAGGAAGATCGCGCAGTTCTGGGCGAGCGTGGTCTTGCCGACGCCGGGGGCCCCGGCGATCAGGATGCCCGACCGGCCACCGGCAAGCCGCTCGGTCAGCCCGTCCGTGCCGGCATAGTCGTCGAGAGTTACATCGACGACCGGCCGGACGGCAGTAATCTCCATGCCGTCGACGAACGGGCAGCGCGCGATCGCAATCCGCATCGAGCCAATCTGGAGGATGGTGATTCCGCGGCTCTCATGCTCGATGAAGCCGTCGGGGGCGCGCTTGGCCCGCTCGAGGCATTCCTGAGCGAGGCCGATCAGCTCGTGCTCGCTCGACGGCTGGTCGCGGATCTTCACGAACCGCGCGTCACGAATCGTGCCGCGCTTCGCGTACGGCGGCACGAGCTCCTTCAGGTAGACTCCGAGCGTCTGCTCGTCGAAGAACTGATCGATCCCGAGGGGCCCGAACTCGCCGATCTCTGGACGGAGGTACTGGACCTGGAGGCCCTTGGCCCGGGCCACCTCGCTCTGAACGCGGTCGCTGGTCACGAAGGTTGCGTCGTGTTCGTGCGCGGCTTCGCGGATCATGGCGTCGATCTCGCCGCCGGCCGCGAGCCTGACCTGATCGAGAGACGGTCGCGCGCCGACGAATCGGACCGTGCAGAGTCCATCCTGCACCATACGGTCGAGGCGCTGCAGCTCGGCAAGACCTGAAAAACCGATCTCGCGTCCCTG
>DUGU01000143.1 GCA_013331215.1 Methanoregulaceae archaeon | reverse complement strand
ATCCCGCCGCTGGGACCGCGCGACCAGGCGGCGGGCGAGGGCGGCCGCGGCGCGGTGGTCCTCCCGCCCGGCGAGGTATGCGGCGACCTCGCGAAGGGCCTCCGGGTTCTCGGGGTCGAGCCGGATCGCCTCGGCGAACTCGGCCATGGCCCGCTCGTCCCCCCGGGCCGCGAGCACGCGCCCGAGCAGGCTGTGGAGGTACGAGGCCTCGGGGAGCCGGCGCGCGAGGTCGCGCAGGTGGGCCTCGGCCTCCTCGTTCCGGCCCAGGCGGTGGAGCGCGGTCGCCGCGAGCACGGCGAGCTCGGGCTCGGCCCCGTCGTGCATCAGCCCCTCCGCGACCAGCAGGGCCCCGGGGGCATCGCCCTCTTCGAGCAGGCGGAAGGCGCGGTCCTTCTCTTCCTCGCGCGTCATCGCCACCGGAGCGCGACCAGGCGTCTGAGCATCTGCATCGAGTCTCCGCCGCCGACCTTGGAGCCGCCCTGGTCGTACCAGACCGTCGGCACCTCGACCACCCGCGAGCCGCGCCGGGCGAGGCGCCAGAGGAGCTCGACGTCGAACTCGAAGCCCGTGAGCGCCATCTCGCCGAGCACGGTGTCGAGCGCCGCGGCGCGGAAGACCTTCGCGCCGCACTGCGTGTCCGCGTACGGCAGAGCGAAGAGGAGCCGGATCAGCAGGTTGAACGCGCGCGACTGGAGCCGGCGGACGGGGCCCTGCCGGACGGGGACCACCGCGCCCGGGCACCAGCGCGAGGCGATGGCGCCGTCGGCGTCGCCGAGGTACGAGAAGAGCCGGGCCATCTCCGCCGGTTCGGTCGAGCCGTCGGCGTCCATGAACCCGACGTACGGCGTCCGGGCCGCGCGGAAGCCGGCCATGATCCCGCCGCCCTTGCCGAGCCGCTCGGGGAACTCGAGGCAGACCAGCGCGAGCCCGGGGTGCGCATCTCCGAACTCCCGGACCAGGTCGGCCGTCCGGTCCGTCCCGTCCGCGACCACGATCACGGACCCCTCGAACCCGGCGAGGGCCTCGAGCAGGCCGCCGATCCGCCGTTCCTCGTTGTAGGCCGGGACCACGATCGTGCAGTCGGCCGGAGCGCTCGCGCGCGTCCCCCCCGTCGTCTCGTCCGGCACCTGCACTCTGCTCCCGGACCGGCCGCCGTCGCCGCCAATCCTACCTATGATGGGCGCGCGGGCGTGTTTAACCCTGCGGGTCGATAAAACCTTTTTCGGCCGGGACGGCAACAGATCCTCCTGATGACGTCGTATCTGGACCGGCTTCGGGCCGAGGGCGAGGGCGCGAACCCGTTCTTCGCGATGACCGGCACGAAGGTTGTGCGCATGGACGGGGGCGTCGGCGAGCTCTCGGTCGAGGTCGGGTCCGGGTTCTGCAACGGCGAGGGCTGGGTCCAGGGCGGGCTCTACGCCGCGCTCGCCGACGAGGCGATCGTGCTCGCCATCTACCAGACGCTCGGCGAGGACGAGACGATCGCGACGATCACCGAGTCCACGTCGTTTCTCCGCGGCGTGAACGCGGGCAGCCTCCGCGCCGTCGGGCGCGTGGTGAAGCGGGGCCGGCGCGTGATCTTCGGCGAGGGGCAGGTCTTCGACGGGGACGGGAAGCTCTGCACGATCACGACCGCGTCGTACGCGGTCTCGACGAGATGACAGGGCTCATTTTATTTATGGCGATCGATACGAAGGCATCGCTCTCTGTCACGTCCGCGGTCGGCCACGCTCAGGCCGTAAAGAGTATTCCCAATCCCCGATCAGGTAGCCGGCGGAATGGACCCGAGGCCGTCTCCGTTGTGCCGACGCGGGTGGTGAAATCCGCCCATTCTGCTCTTGTCCTTCCATTACTCGTTAGAATAAGAACAGTCTCACCACTCGGATGTCGCTGGCAGCCAGCGGTTACGCGGGGGATGACGGTCCCGTTCGGGGCCGGAAGGATGAAAAATCCCCGAACGAGCCGGTTCACAGGACCGCGCGAACCGGCATGCTCACCGTCGTGATGCTGCTGTACTGCAGGCGCCGCTGAATTGCATAGGCGGTCTCGTTGTGCAGGAGCCGCTGGAACGGGATCTCGTGGTGGAAGACGAACCTGGCCGGCGAACCTGGACGAACCGGCAAAGACGGCGGAGTGCGGGAACTCCTCAGCGACCGATCGGCAGAGCGGGCCGGCAAGATCCACCGCATCGGTCCCCACGGCCAAACGGGAGTCCGCGGAGAAGCCCATCTCGCGGGCGAGGGTCACGTACCTCGCGAGCGCCTCTCCCGTCGATTCGACGAGCGCAGCCACCTCGGCCGCGCCCTTGAACGTCCCGGAGTCCACGACCGCGACCGAGAGGAAGATCACGTTCTCGTATTCTCCGGGAAAGGTCTTCGCGATCGAGAAGAACGTGTTCACGCCGAACCCGTGGAACCCCGAGACGAGCTGGACCCGCGGTCATCCGGCGGGGATCCACCGGGCCGAGGTTCTTGGTCCCCGTCGGGAGGATGATGTCGAGCACGGTGTCCAGCCGGCTCACGCCCAGGGAGACCTTCTGGTAATGCCCGCGGATCAGGAAGCAGAGCCAGACTAGGGCGGCGGTCAGCACGACCGTCAACCAGCCCCTTCCCCGATCTCCTCCCTGACAGTGACCGCGAGGATGCCCGCGTTGCCGAGCGCGAGGAAGACGGCCAGGTAGGAGTGGTCGCCCAGCGCAACGAAGGCCCCGGCGGGTCCGTGGGCCGACGAGGAGACACCGTCGGCCCCGAGGCCGATCCAGGCGAGAACGGGGATAAGGACGATCCGATGGAAGAGGGAGGGGTCCTCGAGATCCCGCTTGGCCCTGATGATCGTCCGTCGAGCCATCGCCCGGCGTTGCGGCTAGTTCGGGCGCGGCCGCTTCACGATCGAGATGCGACCGGAGGGGAGAGCGCAGGCCCCTTTCCATCAGAGACCGTGAGGGCGTCGCGCCGCCGGCCGGAGGACGATCTGGACGGCCGGCTTACCGTCCCAGACGATCTCGCCGAGGGTCGCGTCCGTGCAGAGCGGGCTGCCGTCGAGGCGGGTCATCCTGACGTCGGACAGGTGCATCCGGGCACCCTCCATCGTCTGCCGTACCCGGCCGCAGACGCTCTCCCGTTCCGCCGGGTCGACCAAGTCCGCGAACTGCCGGCCGACGAGGCCCCGCTCCCCGCCCGACGCGAACATCTGCTCGCCCGCCGGGTTCGCGTAGATGATCCGGTTCCCGGTCGAGACAAGGATCGAGTCCGGTGACGATTCGGCCAGGTGCCGGTGGTCCTCCTCGCTGGCCCGGAGCTGCTCCACCGCCCGCCCGGCGTTCCAGATGAAGACGGCCGAGACGACCAGCATCCCCGTGAAGAAGAGCCGGTTCAGCAGCGCGTACACGAGCGAGACGTCGCGGTACGAAAGGACTGACGTGGCCCCGATCAGGGCGATGAAGACGGCCGTGGCCGCGAACGGCGCCATGCTCCACCTGAGGTAGAAGGTCAGGTAGAGAGGGATGAAGTAGAGGATCCAGACGGTCAACCCGAGCGGGGTGATCAGGTCGAGGTAGAAGACGAGGGCGGTCGCGACTACGATGAGGGTGACCACCCCGAGCGTGCGCTCCTCCCACCACGCCGGGCGGACGGAGGGGTTCGCGTCCATAAGGAGTCATCCTTCCTCCGGACATTTAAGGGATTGCAGACCCGCCGGTGCCTCTCCTCCGTGACCGCCCGCAGTCACATCTCGATCCGGGTCGAGACGCCGTGGACGTGATCGGCCGGGAGCCGGTAGAACTGGACGAAGGACGGCGCGAGCCGCTTGATCAGGGCGAAGATCCGCCAGACAAGCCGGGTAGTCAGGATCTCCTCGAGGCCGTAGAAGATCGCCTTCTCGTGGATCTCGTGGTCGCGGAGGATCCGGACGATGTCGACGAGTTCGAGATACCCGTGCCGGATCTCGAAGGTCCGGAGCCCCTCCGCCAGGTTCCGCTTGAAGTCGCTCGCGACCCCGAACGGCGTGTCCTGCACCGCGATCGAGACCAGGATGTTGTCCTGGTAGAGGATGTTGTTGACGAAGATCGTCCGCGCGATATACGGTGGGATTCGTTCGACGTCACGGGCGAAGAAGAGGGCCGTCCCGCTGATCCGGTTCATGGTCGAGTAGGTCTCGCGGTACTCGCGCAGGAACTCCTGGAGGGGCACGGGCCGGTAGGCCTCGTAGAGCCTGCGCTGGCCGAAGAGGTAGATCAGGATCACCGCGAGCGGGACCGCGGCAAGCACGAGGGACCAGTAGCCGCCGGTGGAGAGCTTGCTCAGGCTCGCGCCGAGGAAGGCCAGGTCGAGCAGGGTGACGGCCCACGCGAGCGCCGCGTGGCCGAAGCGGCCCCGGTGCACGAAGATCGCGGTGATCAGGACGCCGGTCAGCGCCATGGTTCCCGTGACGGCCAGCCCGTAGGCCGAGGCGAGGTGGCGCGACTCGCGGAAAAGGAGCATCACGAAGAGGACGGCCGCTAGCAGGGCCCAATTGACGATATCGATATATATCTGGCTCCGGAGCTCCGGCGAGGTGTAGTCGACCTTCATCGCCGGCAGGAGATGGGTGGTGATCCCCTGGTAGACGATCGAGAAGATGCCGCTGATCATCGCCTGCGACGCGATCACCGTCGCGGCGATCGAGAGGAGGAGGAAGGGGACGTAGAGGAGGGTGGAGAGCGAGAGGACCATCTCGAAGAGGAAACTCGAGGCGCCGGGGTGCGACAGTGCGAACGCACCCTGGCCGAGGTAGTTGATGATGAGTGCGAGGAAGACCCAGCGCCAGGCCCGCCGGATGGGCTCGCGGCCGAGGTGGCCCATGTCGGCGTAGAGCGCCTCCCCGCCGGTGGCGCAGAGGATCACCGAGGCGAGGATCAGGAACGACGCGAGGCCGTTCGAGAAGAGGAAGGAGAGCCCGAGGAGCGGGTTGAGGGCCAGCAGCACCGACGGCGCCTGCGCGATCAGGACCAGGCCCGAGAGGGTGAGCGCGGCGAACCAGACGACCATGACCGGTCCGAAGGCGAAGGCGACCTTCTCCGTGCCGCGGTGCTGGAAGTAGAAGAGGGCGATCGCGATCCCGGCCGCCAGCAGGACGAGGAGGTCCGTCCCGATCGACTGCAGGCCCGGGATCAGCGGCAGCCCCTCGACCGCGGAGAGGATGCTGATCGCGGGGGTTATCACGCCGTCGCCCATCAGAAGCGAGACGCCGATCACGGTCACGATGAGAAGCGCGTACTTCGAACGGTCGCTCTTCAGCAGCGGGTTCAGGAGCTCGCGGAGCACGATCGTCCCGCCCTCGCCCTTCCTCCCGAGGCTCATGGCGAGCCACGCATACTGGACCGTGACGATCAGGATCAGCGTCCAAACGATCAACGAAAGCACGCCGAGGACCGTCGCCTCCGTCCGGGGAATGAGGGCGAGGATCACGGTCAGCGTGTAGATGGGGCTCGTCCCGATATCGCCGAAGACCAGGCCGGCCGCCTTGACGGAGTTCAGGGCGCCGGTCCGGTCCAACCCGGGGCTGATGGCTGGTCGCACGGTGCTCCTTATAGACTTCCACCATCGACCGGATATAATCGCTCTCCCCCTCGCGACCTACCCAGACCCGGTGGACCCGCTCCGGAGACGAACGTCGCGGGAGACGCGCCCTGTCCCCGGATCCGGCCGCCCGGGATCCCCGGGCACCGCCGGCCGGCCTCCTCCGCGAACGGTTCGACAGTCCCGGCCAGGGTGGCAATCGTGTTCTATCTTATCTAAACCCTGTTCCCGAAAATTCGGAAAGTTGATATCCGAATCTCCCGTTCTCTTCTATCAGTTCATCACGTTACCTTCGTCGCCTCGTCTCGACGGCGTGGGGGGTACACCCATGGTGCGATCTTCGCGTCAACAATCCCCGGCCTCCCGGCGAACGGGTGACCGCCGATGAGCTCTCCCGACCCGCTTCTCGACGCGGCCGGCGTCCTCGTCTTCGTACTCCTGCTGACTGCCGCCGCCGCCCTCCTCGGGCGGTACCTGGCCCGGCTCTTCTTCAGCGACGAGCATCCGGCTTTCATCCGGCGGCTCGAGACTCCGGTCTACCGCCTGCTCGGCATCGACCCCACGGCCGAGGAGAACTGGCGCGGGTATGCTCGCGACCTCCTTCTCTTCAACGGGATCGGGGTTCTCTTCCTCTTCGTCCTGCTCCTCGTCCAGGGCGTCCTCCCGCTCAACCCGGCCGGCGTCCCGGGCTTCGCTCCCGACCTCGCCCTGAACACCGCGGTCTCGTTCGTGACCAACACCAACTGGCAGGCGTACGCGGGCGAGGCCGCCGCGAGTTACCTCTCGCAGATGGCCGGGTTCACGGTCCAGAACTTCCTCTCGGCCGCGACCGGCATGGCGGTCGCGGTCGCTCTGATCCGCGGCCTTTCCCGCCGCGAGACGGACCGGGTCGGGGACTTCTGGGTCGACCTGACCCGCACCGTCCTCGGCCTCCTCCTTCCGCTCGCGTTCGTCGCGGCTCTTCTCCTCGCCTCGCAGGGCGTGATCCAGAACCTCGACCCGTACGTCGAGACCGCCTCCGGGCAGACGATCGCGATGGGCCCCGTCGCCTCGCAGGAGGCGATCAAGGAGCTCGGGACCAACGGCGGCGGGTTCTTCAACGCGAACGCGGCCCACCCCTTCGAGAACCCGTCCCCGTTCACCAACCTCGCCGAGGTCTTCCTGCTCCTCCTTGTCCCGGCCGCGATCCCGTTCATGTTCGGCGAGGCCGTCGGCGACCGGCGGCAGGGGTACGTCCTCTACGGCGTGATGCTCGCCCTCTTCCTCGGGGCCTTCACGGCCCTGTACGCGGCCGAACTGGCCGGAAACCCGCTCCTCCCCGGTGTCGCGGGAGTCTCGATGGAGGGCAAGGAGGTCCGGTTCGGCCTCGCCGGGACCGCGCTGTACACCACCGCGACCACGGCCACTTCGTGCGGGGCGGTCAACGCGATGCACGACTCCCTCACCCCCCTCGGCGGGCTCGTGCCGCTCGTCCTGATCCTGCTCGGCGAGGTCGTTTTCGGCGGCGTCGGCTCGGGCTTCTACACCCTGATCGCGTTCGTCGTGATCGCTGTCTTCATCGCCGGACTGATGATCGGCCGGACCCCCGAGTATCTCGGCAAGAAGATCGGGGCCTTCGAGATGCAGATGGCGGTCGTGGCCATCCTGACCTCGGGTATCCTCGTCCTCGTCCTCTCCGGCATCGCACTCGCCTTCCCCGCCGGCACGGACTCGATCCTGAACCCCGGCGCGCACGGCCTCACCGAGATCGTATACGCCTTCGCCTCGATGGCGAACAACAGCGGCTCGGCCTTCGGCGGACTCAACGCGGCCACGCTCTTCTACACTCTCGCGGGCAGCCTCGCCATGGCCGTCGGCCGGTTCGTGCCGATCGTCGCGATCCTCGCTCTCGCCGGCGCGGTCGCGGCGAGAAAGAAGGTCCCTCCGTCGCTCGGTACGCTGCCGACGCACACCCTCCCGTTCGCCGTCTGGCTGGTCCTCGTGATCCTGATCCTCGGCGCGCTCACCTTCTTCCCGATCTTCGCGATGGGGCCCATCGCCGAACACCTCCAGATGGCCGGAGGGATCTGATGGCCCGCAAGCGCGTCCCGGCCGTCGGGGCATTCGACCGGGCACTGGTCCGCGAAGCTCTTATCGACGCGGCACGGAAGCTCGACCCCCGGCGGCAGAAGGAGAACCCGGTCATGTTCACGGTCGAAGTGGGCGGGGGACTCACAACCCTCGCCTTCCTCGCGGCCCTGGTCGCGCCCGGCGCCGAGCCCGCGCTCTTCTCCGGCCTCGTCTCCCTCTGGCTCTGGCTGACCGTTTACTTCTCGAACGTGGCCGAGTCCCTCTCCGAGGGGCGGGGGAAGGCGCGGGCGGCCTCGCTCCGGGCCTCGCGGACCGGGGTCGCGGCCCGCCGGCTCGCCGCGGCCTCGCTCACGGCGCCGTCCGAGGAGGTCCCCTCGACCGACCTTGCGCCCGGCGACCACGTGCTCGTCCGCGAGGGCGATCTGATCCCGTCCGACGGCGAGGTCGTCGCGGGCGCGATCCTGGTCAACGAGGCCGCCATCACGGGCGAGTCGGCCCCGGTTGTCCGCGAGTCCGGCGGCGACCGGTCGGCCGTGACCGGCGGGACGACCGTGCTCGCGAACGAGGCCGTGGTCCGGATCACGGCCGCCCCGGGCCAGACCTTCCTCGACCGGATGATCGCGATGGTCGAGGGGGCCGAACGGCGCAAGACCCCGAACGAGGTCGCGCTCGAGGTCCTGCTCTTCGCCCTGACCGGGGTCTTCGTGGCCGTGGTCGCGAACCTCTACCCGGTCTCGGCCTACAGCGCCGCCTCGAGCGGACAGGGCGCAGCGGTCGGCCTCGTCGTGCTCGTGGCCCTCTTCGTCTGCCTGGCCCCGACCACGATCGCGGCCCTCCTTCCCGCGATCGGGATCGCGGGCATGGACCGGCTCTTCCAGCGGAACGTGGTCGTGCTCTCGGGCAGGGCGATCGAGGCCGCGGGGGATGTGAACATCCTGCTCCTGGACAAGACCGGGACGATCACGCTCGGCAACCGGCAGGCCGCCGAGTTCCTGCCGGTGACCGGCGTGGACGCGGCCACGCTCGCCGACGCGGCACAACTGTCCAGCCTGGCCGACGAGACCCCCGAGGGCCGTTCGGTGGTGGTGCTGGCGAAGAACGAGTTCGGGCTGCGTGAGCGCGAGCCCGGCCTCATCCCGCACGCCACGTTCGTGCCGTTCACCGCGCAGACCCGGATGAGCGGCGTCGACCTGGACGCCGACGGCGACATCAGGCACGTCCGCAAGGGCGCCGCCGCCGCGGTGATGAAGTGGGTACGCGACAACGGCGGCCACCCGACCGAGCAGGTCGGTGAGCTGGTCGACGCGATCAGCGGCACCGGCGGCACGCCGCTCGTGGTGGCCGAGCACGTGGCCGGGGAGCCGGCCCGGGCGCTCGGCGTCATCCACCTCAAGGACGTGGTGAAGGCCGGGATGCGGGAGCGCTTCGACGAGATGCGCCGGATGGGCATCCGGACCGTGATGATCACCGGCGACAACCCGCGTACCGCGAAGGCGATCGCCGACGAGGCGGGCGTGGACGACTTCCTCGCCGAGGCCACGCCGGAGGACAAGCTCGCGCTGATCAGGAAGGAGCAGGAGGGCGGCCGGCTCGTCGCCATGACCGGCGACGGCACGAACGACGCGCCCGCGCTGGCCCAGGCGGACGTCGGCGTCGCCATGAACACCGGCACGTCGGCCGCCAAGGAGGCCGGCAACATGGTCGACCTCGACTCCGACCCGACCAAGCTGATCGAGATCGTGGAGATCGGCAAGCAGTTGTTGATCACCCGGGGTGCGCTGACGACGTTCAGCATCGCCAACGACATCGCGAAGTACTTCGCGATCATCCCGGCCATGTTCGCCGGCATCTACCCGTCGCTGGACCGGCTCAACATCATGCGCCTGGCCAGTCCCGAGTCGGCGATCCTCTCCGCAGTCGTCTTCAACGCGATAGTCATCGTGGCGTTGATCCCGCTGGCCCTGCGCGGCGTGCGCTACCGCCCGGCCAGCGCCTCGACGCTGCTGCGCCGCAACCTGTGGCTCTACGGCCTCGGCGGCGTCGCGGTGCCGTTCGTCGGCATCAAGCTCATCGACCTGCTCGTCCAGTTCGTCCCGGGGATCTCGTGATGCGCCTTCCCAGTTGGCTCTCCCAGCACCTGGCCGCCCTGCGCGCGGTGCTCGTCTTCACCGTGCTGCTCGGCCTGGTCTACCCGCTCGCCCTGGTCGCCGTGGGCCGCCTGCCCGGCCTCGACGGCAGGGCCGACGGCTCACTGCTCACCGTCGGCGGCCGGACCGTCGGCAGCTCGCTGATCGGCCAGTCGTTCACCGACGCGGACGGCGACCCCGTCCCGCGCTACTTCCAGTCCCGCCCGTCGGCCGCCGGGGACGGCTACGACCCGACCACCACCGCGGCGAGCAACCTCGGCCCGGAGAGCGTGGTGGACACGCTCACCGGCGACGAGGAGACCTCGGCGCAGAGCCTGCTCACCCAGGTCTGCGCCCGCAGCAAGGCGGTCGGTGAACTGGACGGCGTGGACGGGCGGCGCCCGTACTGCACGCCGGACGGGGTGGGCGCGGTGCTGGCCGTGTTCCGCGCCGACGGCCTCACCGGCCCGATCACCCGCGTGGTGAGCGTCAACCAGGCCGCGCCCGCGACGCCGTTCGTCACCACCTGGCAGGGCGTGCCGGTGGAGGCG
>DUGU01000249.1 GCA_013331215.1 Methanoregulaceae archaeon | reverse complement strand
TACAGTCGTCCGGGTTGAAACGGGGTGCGTATTTAAGTAGCGGTTCTGTATATATAATAGAGTACCTATGTTCAAGCGGTCAGTACCCGGCAGACGACATGGGGGTGTGATCACGTGTACTCACCTGACACGACCAAGTATCTCATTCACCTTACCTTGCAGGCAGAGGGGGTGGTCGAGAAACCTGNNCCATATTTGGCCAGACTGAAGGGTTGCTCGGCGAAGACCTCGATCTGCGAGATCTGCAACGAACTGGACGTGTAGGTAGAATAGACGTCCAGATCACTAGTAAGAAGGGCGAGACGAGGGGAGACATCTACATCTCGTCATCGCTCGATCGGGCTGAGACTGCCATCCTGGCGGCCTCGCTTGAGACCATCGATCGCGTCGGGCCATGCGTCGCCCGGGTAGCGGTCGAATCCATAGAGGATATCAGGGTCACGAAGCGTCGGCGGATCGTCGAGCGGGCGAAGGAGCTCTTGCTGGATCACTTCGACGAGGGGGCGATCGATAGTTACATCCTTCTCGACGAGGTGCGCGAGGCGATCCGGATCGAGAAGATCGAGGCGATCGGCGAGGACAAAGTCCCGGGCGGGCCGAACGTCGTCGACTCGGATGCAATCATCATCGTAGAGGGACGCGCCGACGTGATCAACCTCCTCAAATACGGCATCAAGAACGCCGTCGCGGTTGAGGGGACGAACGTCCCCGAGACGATCGTCGACCTCTCGGATAAAAAAACGGCAACCGCGTTCCTGGACGGGGACCGTGGTGGCGAGCTGATCCTCCGCGAACTCCTCCAGATCGCCGACATCGACTTCGTCGCATTCTCCCCCCGGGGCAAGTCCGTCGAGGACATGGCCAGGAAGGAGATTATCAAGGCCCTCCGGAACAAGATTCCGGTCGAGTACGTCCGAGAACAGTACTATGCCGAGGACGGCGAGCGCCGCCCGATCGCGAAGGCTCCATCCGAGAACAGCGGCCCGGTTCCGGCCGTCGAGCCGGCACCGTCGCCCGAGCCCGCGCCGAAGGAGCCGTCCTCGCTCCGCGACCACCTGGAGCGGGTCTCGGGCCACATGGTGGCCCGGTTCCTCTCGGCCGACTTCTCGGTGCTCTCAGAGGTGCGGGCCGACGAGATAGAGCACACTCTCGAGGGCATGAGCGGCCAGATCGCCGGCGTCGTCGCGGACACGGCCGTCGACCAGCGCCTGCTCGACCGCCTCGTCGGCCGGGGCGTCGAGTTTGTTGCGGCACGTGACTTCTCGGGGGTGATCAAGAGGCCGCTCTCGGTCCGGCTGATGAAACTGCCCTAGGAACGATTATATATTTATCATAAGCCTTTCCATTTTGATCCACGGAGGGGATATGCACAAGGACGAACTCATTATTCTGCACCAGATGCTCTCGGAGATCAAGGAGTACTTCGAGGGGACGAGTCCGGAACTGCATTTCTCCCAGTACAACGCGCTCAGGATCACCCCGAAGCAGGTCCACAAAAGCAAGCTCGAGCACAAGTATGCGATCTTCGTCCTCGGCTCGGAGATTGCGAATGCGATGAGGACCGTGGAGTTCTCGGCCTCGAACAGGATCTCGGCGAGAATGAAGGAACTTGCCGAGAAGACCCTGAGGGAGATCGAGCTGCTCCAGCAGCAGCAGGAGTGACCTCCGCCTCATGTCTTCCGATACTCCCACTATCGACGACGCCGTCGGCTCGCTGCTCGGAGCTCTCCGCGAAGTGCCCGATCCGGCCGTCCGCGCATTCACCGCGCTGACGCTCGGCCAGTGCAACCGGCCCGTTGCCGTGCCCGCCCTGATCGNNCCGGACGGCGGCTGCCAGCGCCCTTTCCGGCCTCGGGCCCGAGGCGGTTCCCGCCCTGATTGCTGCACTCGATGACCCGTCCTGGGTCGTGCGCTACCGCGCGGCCGAAGCCCTCGGCAGGATCCGCGACCCCCGCGTCGTTCCCGCCCTCCTCGCCCTGCTCGACGACGAAAGGGACCACGTCCGATATATGGCTGCCAAGGGGCTCGGGATCGACCCCGCTCCGGCTGCCGTCGATGCACTCATCCTGCGACTCGACGACGAGAACCCGTTCGTCAGGCGCATGGCCGCGCAGGCGCTCCGAAGCGTCGCGTCCCATCTCGGCGGGCCCGACACGGCGCGCATCGAGTCCGCCCTCGCCAGTCGAGACTGATCAGAGGGCCGCGAGCCGTTGCCAGTAGACGTCGCAGTCGCCGGGGCAGAATCCGCCGATTCGGAGGTGGTCGGAATCGAGCACCTCGAGACCCGCAGCGACCTCCTCCTTCGTCGGATCGACCAGGTAGACCACGCGGACCCCGTACTGATCAATCAGGCCTGCGAGTTCAGCCACGCGTTTGCCGGGGAGCGCCAGCGGACGCTGGTGCTCGAGCAGGACAGCAATCGCCCCGGGATCCGGGTCCGGGCAATAGAAGAACGTGAAAGGCGAGGCGAGGTCCTCGAGCTCCTCGTCCGCCGGGGACGACACGATCAGGACGTGGCCCGCAGCACCGGCGTCGCGCATCGCGCGAATCAGGCTGCCGTAGACGTCCCGGATCGCCGCGCCCGCCTCGGCCGGATGACCGAAGTAACGGTCGACGAGACCGAGCGCCGACGGTGCAGGCATCGCCGCGAACGGCGCTCGCACCTCCGCCACGAGCGCGCGGGTGTCCATCACCAGGGCGTCGGGCTCGGGGAAGGGCGATTCCCGGAGAACGCCGTGACGGATACCGCCGATCGCCTCGCGCCAGCGGTCCGCATAGAACGCGCCACCCGCCGCGACAGCTTCGATCCCGGCGGTCACCTGGGGACGAAGCGACTCGAGCAGACGGAAGGTGGTCAGGTCGGCCTCGAGCCCGTGTCGCTCGCGGAGCCGCTCCGCGAGCCGCGATAAGGGCGGGATCGCAGCCTCTCCGCCGAATCCGCGCGTTTCGAGCCGTTGTCGTGTCGCCATCCGCCCGTACTATATATCCGATCGCTCTCAAAAAGCTCTGCATGAGCGATGCGCCCCGGCTCGTCACCTGCGGCCTCCCGTACACGAACGGGTCGTGCCACCTCGGCCACCTCCGCACGTACGTGCCGGCGGATATGTACGTCCGCTACCGCCGCCACCGGGGTGAAGAGATAGCCTTCGTCTGTGGCTCGGACAACCACGGGACGCCGATCGTGGTCAGTGCCGAAGCCGAGGGGGTGAGCCCGGCGGAGCTCAGCCGACGCTATCACGAACACTTCGACCGCACCTTCCGCCGAATGAATGTCGCCTTCGACCATTTCGGCATGACCGACGGCGAGACGAACCACCGGCGGACACGGACGATCGTGGAGCGGCTCCAGGAGAATGGCCACGTCTACGCCGAACGGATCGAGCAGAGTTACTGTCCGAGTTGCCGTCGGTTCCTGCCCGATCGTTACGTCAAGGGGCTCTGCCCCCACTGCGGGGCTGAAGCTCGCGGCGACGAGTGCGACCAGGGCTGCGNNTCGAGGGGATCTGCCCCCACTGCGGCAAGCCGGCCCGGGGCGACGAGTGTGACCAGGGCTGCGGCAAGCACCTCGAGCCCGGCGAGATCAGGGAGCCGGTCTGCACGGTCTGTGACACGCCGGCGGAGCTCCGGGAGCAGGAGCATTTCTTTTTTCGACTTTCATCATTCGGGCCGTTCCTGCTCGAACACCTCGAGCACCTGAGAGGGACCGCAAACGCCCGCAACTACGCGCTCGGCTGGGTCCGCGACGGCCTCCGGGACTGGTGCATCACGCGTACGCTCGAATGGGGTGTCCGATACCCGGGCCGCGACGACCTCGTGGTCTACGTCTGGGTCGACGCCCCGATCGGGTACATCGCGTTCACCGAGGAGTGGGCGGCCTCGCAGGGAAAGGACTGGCGCCAGTACTGGTGCGGCGGCGGGGAGATCACCCACTTCATCGGTGGAGACATCACCTACCACCACTGCATCTTCTGGCCGGCCCTGTTGAAGGGAGCCGGGTACGGCCTGCCGAGCGCCGTCGTCGCATCAGGCATGCTGAAGGTCGACGATCACAAATTTTCGAAGTCGAGGGGGTACGTGGTCTGGACGAACGAGGACTACCTCGACCTCGGACTGCCTGCAGACTGCCTCCGGTACTACCTCGTCGCCTCCACGAGCCACACACGCGAGCTGAACTTCTCCTGGCAGGCCTTCGCCGACCGTGTCAACAACGAGCTCGTCAACACCTTCGGCAACTTCATCCACCGGACCCTCCACTTCGCCCATACACAGTTCGGCGGGATCCCCGCCGAGGCGGCGAGCGCGCCCATCATGGCCGTGATCGAGGAGACCCTCGCCGCGGTCGACGAGGCCATGACCGAATACGAGTTCAAGAACGCGGTCGACGCGGTGATGGCGTTGGCGGCCCACGGCAACAACCTGATCCAGGCGAACGCCCCGTGGAAACTGGTGAAGACCGATCCCGCGGCAGCCGCGCAGGTGATCGCGGACGCACTCCAGCTCACGAAGGCCCTCTCACTCCTGATCGATCCCGTGATGCCCGACGCCGCGCAGCGAATTTGGTCCATGCTCGGGCAGCCCGGTGAGATCATAGACCACCGTCTCGGCGAGTGCAGGGTGCCCCTCACCTCCGCGCCGCTCGCGCTCCCGACGCCGCTCTTCGCCCGGCTCGAGGAGAAGCGCGTGGCCGAGCTCGAGGCCATGCTCGCCGCGCGCGTGGCCGAGGCCGAGCAGCGAGCGGCATGCGAAGCGGCATCGCCGAACCACCCGCTCACGATCGAGGAGTTCGGTCGCATGGAGCTCGTGGTCGGTCGTGTTCTCCAGGCCGAGCCGATCAAGAAGTCGAAGAAGCTCCTCCGGCTCGTAGTCGACATCGGGACCGAGGAGCGACAGATCGTGAGCGGAATCGCCGGCTTCTATGCACCCGAGGAGCTTGTCGGCCGGGACGTGGTCGTGATCGCGAACCTCGCGCCGGCCGTCCTCTTCGGGGTCGAGAGCCGCGGGATGATCCTCGCAGCCGGCGAGGAGGCCTCACTGCTCGTGCCGCTCCGGCCAGTCGCGCCGGGTACCCGGATTCGGTAGACGAGAACGGGCCTGGGGGGATTCGAACCNNGGGTTAGAAGCCCGGCGCTCTATCCGGGCTAAGCCACAGGCCCGTGGGAGATCTCTGTTCGACCGCGCGCCTAATCAAACCGTCGAATGAGAAAAGGGGAATCAGCCGGCGTGGCAGCTCGGCGCCTTGACCACGTCCACGCGTGTCGGCCCGAAATTGTCGCGGGTGAAAACGCCCTTGATCGTCGAGTCTGCGCAGTACCGGACCTGGACGCGGACCGCGGTCCGTTCGCGCTCCTCGAAGTGGGAGCCGTGCGAGAACTCGATGATCCGCTTCATCGAGACACCGATGGTGAGCACATCGGCCATGATCCCGCGATCTCCCGGCGAGAGGTCGTCGGGATCCACGCTCGTCATGAAGACATGGTCCCCAGGGCCGACGTTCGCGATCGTGATCACATTATGGGCCGACTGGACCTCGAGGGTTCTCGGCAATCCCCGCTTGAGTTCCTTGAGGATCTCGGGGGAGAGGCTGG
>DUGU01000199.1:216-6581 GCA_013331215.1 Methanoregulaceae archaeon | reverse complement strand
CCCTACCGGGCGCGACCCCCCCCGCAGGGCCTGGCAGAGATACCGCTCCGGGGCGTTCCGCTCCAGCTCCGGGATCAGCCCGACCACGGTGACGGGCCGTTTCCTGAACCGCTCGTGCCACGCTGCCAGGAACGCGCCCGCCTCGCGAATCCCCGGGTTCCGGCAGGCCTCCCCGGGGGCGACGTCTCCAGGGATGCGCTCGCCGTCGGGGCAGGTGCCGCCCGGCCCTATCCCGTGATCGCGGCGAGCACGGCCGCGAGCGGCGCGTCGGTCTTGATAGCCGTGCCCGCGTAGTGGGCGCGGCTTGCGCGATATCCTTCTGTTCTGATCCGGTCGAGGACCGTCTCGATGGCGGGCGGCGAGACCCCCTGCCGTTTCGCGAGCACGTGGTAGTCGTAGAACGTCGATGTCGGGAGCTCGGCCTCGAGCAGCGCGAGCAGGCGGTCGAGCGTGGTCCCCCGCGCGAGCGTCGCGCCTCCGACGGCTTCGCGCATGGCGGCGACGGTGGCGGGGTCGCTGATGGCGTCGAGCCAGAGCGGGCCGATCGACGACGTCTCGCCGCCGCAGGCCGGGCAGGGCGTCGGTTCTGGGAGGAGCCCGGGCTGCTCGGCCCGGCCGGGGCAGCGCCGGCACTGGTGGACGTACCCGATCCGGGCGAGGGTCGCGTCGCCGGCGGCCGCTCCCTCCGAGAGCCCGAGGTGGAGCCGGACGAAGTGCTCGCGGGCGAAGCAGCAGAGGGGGACGAGCCCGCGGTCGTACTTGACGAGCTCGCGGACCACGAAGCCGAGGAGAATCCTGAGGCCGACCTCGGCGTGGTACGTGGTGTTCATGGGCCGGGCGAAGTACCGGCGCATACCGGCCTTGAGGTGGGCACCGCAGAGCGGGGCCGTGTCCGTCGCGGTCACGAAGAGATACCGGACGGCCGAGCGACACGCGGCGTCCGTGAACGGAGCCGGGGAGCCGAATGGGTCGAGGTCGACGGCCCCGAACCGCCGCGAGGACATCAGCACGTTCGCGTCCGAGCGGACGGTCTCGACCTCGAGGCCGAGCCGGGCCGCGTTCTCGGCCGCGAGCCCGAGCGCCCGCTGGCTCCGGTCGTTGATCGTGACCGGGACGCCGGCCTCGCCGGCGACGCGGAGGCCCCGCAGGCCGGTCGCGCCCATCGCGTCGAGGTAATCGAGCGGGCGTCTGTCGGCCGTGAGGGCGCGGAGGAAGAGGACGGTCGCATCGCGGTTGATCGCCATCCGCGGGTTGTAGAAGACCGGGGCCGTCCCGGGCGGGAACGCAGCCGTCGGGTCCGGGGCCGGGACCAGGACCGTGGTGCCGCCCTCCGTGACCGGGACGAGGTCCATCGGAATATCGCGCAAGCATTATACCTCTGACGGCCGACGTATTGAGGCATTGGGCGTGTGGCCTAGTCAGGATAGGGCGTCAGCCTCCTAAGTTGATGGTCGGGGGTTCGAATCCCTCCACGCCCGTTTCGGTGGACCCCGTGCTGCCCGGCTACCTCTCCATTCTCCGCCCGACGAACGCCGTCGTCTCGGGCCTGGTCGTGCTTCTCGCCTATCTGATCGCGGGCGGCGCGCCGGGCCCGGTCATGGCGTGGCTCTTTCTCGCCGTGGTCCTGATCACCGGGGCCGGGAACGCGGTCAACGACTACTACGACGCCGCGATCGATGCCGTGAACCGGCCGGAGCGGCCGATCCCGTCGGGCCGGGTCTCGACGCGCGGCGCGGCGCGGTACGCGGCCGTCCTCTTCGTCGCGGGCTGTGCGTTCGCGGTTCCGGCCGGGCTCGCCCCGGCCCTGATCGCGGTCGTCAACGCCGTCCTCCTCTGGCTGTACGCGGCCCGGCTCAAGCGCGTCGCGTTCGTGGGCCACCTCGCCGTGGCATACCTCGCGGCCTCGACCTTCGTCTTCGGCGGGGCCGCGGCCGGGNNTTGTCGGGCTCGAGGAGATCCTCCCGCTCGCGCTCATCACGGCCCTCGGCACGGTCGCCCGCGAGCTCCTGAAGGCGGCCGAGGACGTCGAGGGGGACCGCGAGGGCGGGGCACGGACCTTCCCCGTCCGGTTCGGGGTCCGGCCGACGGTCCGGCTCGCTCTCGCCTTCGCCCTCGCCGGGGTCGCGGCCTCGGCCCTGCCGTACGCCGCGTGGGGGGTGCCGTACCTGGCGCTCATCGCGCCGGCCGACCTGCTGATCCTCGGCGGGGCGCTCGGGGCTGTTCGGTGCACCACCGGTGACTGCGTCCGCGACGCCCGGGCCGCGACGCTCCTCAAGGCCGGGATGTACCTCGCGCTCGCCGCGTTCGCCATGGCCGCGCTGCTCGCCGCCTGACCGTTCCCCACAGGTTGTTGAAGAGCCAGACGACGTCGGCGAAGTCGATCCGGTCGTTGTCGTTGCAGTCGAAGGCCGCCATCGGCTCGTTCGTCGCGATCCAGCTCATCTGGTTGAAGAAGAGCACGACGTCCGCGAAGTCCTCCCTTCCGTTGCCGTTCACGTCGTCGTACAGCCCGTCGCCGTTCGTGTCCGTCGGCAGCGCGGTGCCGGGCGGCACGGCGCGGATGGACGGCCCGATCCCGAAGTAGTTCCCGGCATCGCTGTCGGACGCCGAGGCCGTGGTTCCGGCGTCGTCGGTGAAGCTGCCGTTGACCGTCGCCACGTTCGTGTACTGTCCCTGTTGCCAGGGGGCGGCAATTCTGCCGATCGACTCGGCCCCGCCCACGCCGATCGAACCGAGGACGATGGCGCCGTAGACGCCGTCGGAGAATACGACGTTCGAGAGGTCGACGTTGCCAGTGTTCGTGACCATGAATCTGAACTGCGGGAGGAACCCGCTCCCGCAGTCCGGCCCGGGAGCGGTGTCCGCATCGAGCCAGGTCGCACCGCCGTCGACCGAGACGTTCGCCTCAAGGTCGATCGCCGGCGCCGGAATATGGAGCGCGAGACTGTAATAATCGCCGGCGGCAACAGCCGCCAACCCGGCGCCCGCCGGCGTCTGCGACACCTGGCCGTAATCATTCCGGCCCCAGCTGATGATCGACCCATCGGCACGGAGCGCAATGCTGTGCTCGCCGCCAGCGGCAACGGCTATAAAGCCGGTGCCTGTCGGTGTATCCCGTACCTGGCCAAAACTATCATACCCCCAGCTGATGATCGAGCCGTCGGCACGGAGCGCAATGCCGTGCTCGCTGCCTCGGCAACGGCCGTGAACCCGGTGCCCGTCGGCATCCGCGATACCTGGCTATATGTATCACTGCCCCAGCCGACGATCACATCGCCAAGGACAGGCGTCACGAGCACGGCGCCGGCAAGGACCAGGAATACCAACCAGGAATACCAGCACGACCGGATACATGCGCGAACAGTCCATGCGAGTAAGTAGGGCGACCCACCCGATAAGGAAGCGGGAGAAGCATCGGCGACACTCCGGCGGCCGTACCGACGCAGGATTCCAGCGGGTTGAAGAACTGGACGACGTCCGCGAAGTCCTTTCGGCCGTTGCCCTCGACGTCCTCGAATCCGAAACATCGCCGTCAGCGTCGATTGGATCCACGTTGCCGGGCGGGACGGCCAGGACGAACGGTGCCGGGGCAACGCCCTGCGAGGTGAAGATCTTGACCCGGTCTTCCGACAATGATGGCGGCATCGTTGCGGATGACTGTGCGGATGATGATGGTGCCCGAACGCATCCCATCCCTGTCGAAGACCATGCGGCATCGCCCGGTATCGATGCACCCGCACAACCCTGATACCACGTGACCGCGAATAGAGAAAGAGCATGTCCACGGCGCGGCTGAAACGATGCGGCGACGTCTACCTCGCCGAGCGGGGAGCGATCTTCGACGGGAACCTCCGGGTGCCCGGCCACCTCGTCCTCCCGCCCGACTGCCACGTCTGGGGCGACCTGGTCGTGAACGGCCGGCTCGATCTCGGCCCCCACGGCACGGTCGGCGGGCGGTGCGCCTGCCACGATGCCCTGGTCGGCCACCACGCGACCGTGCGCGGCGGCCTTACGTCGAGCGGCGACGTCACGGTCGCCGACGGGGCGCACGTTGCCGGGATCGAGGCCGGCGGCACGGTCCTTCTACGGCCCGGCGCGATCGTCGGCGACGTCCGGACGGATGGGCTGATCCTGATCCACGGCCGGATCACGAGCGGGCTCCTCGTGGGCCGTCAGGTGAAGGTCTTCGGGAACGGCTGAGGGGGCGAGCCCGAGCAGGGCCGTCTCGTAGAGCGAGGTCCAGTCCACGAGGGTCTCGACGCAGCCCTCCTTCAGGGTCACGACGCCGAGGCCGACGAGTCCGAGCCGGTCGGCCATCTCGAGCCCCTCCTTGACCTCCGTCAGACACCCGACGCCGATCAGGGCGCGGGGGCGGTATTTCTTGACCATCCGCTTGATGAACGAGGAGCCGGGCACGATGAAGACCCGGTACCCGAGCCCCTCGAGTATGTCCATGGCCTCGCCGACCGTGCAGCGCCGGCAGCGCTTGCATCGGATCCCCTCCGGGGTCAGGTCGGCCGGGCAGGCGGCGTTCCGGAGGCATTGGGGCAGGAAGATCGCCCGTTCGGCGACCGGTACCTCGGCGAAGGCCCGGGCGTTCATGGTGTTGCCGAGCTTGACGAAGAACGCGAGCATCTCCTGGTCCTCGAGCCCGACTCCCTTGAAGAGGGCGCGCATCAATCCCTCGAAGGCCGTGAGCCCGGGCCGGAGCAGGCGCGGGAAGTAGAGCCGGCCCGAGCGGATGGAGGCGACGGTCAGCACGAGCAGGACGGCTGCGAACACGAGGACGACGACGGTCAGCAGGAGGGCGGCGGCCCCTACAAACTCGAAGATGGGGGCGAACGGGCCGGTCAGGAGCGCCATGGAGAGAAGAGCTCCGCCGGGTCGGCGAAGACCCCGCACTCGGTAATAACGGCAGTGACCAGGTCGATCGGGGTCAGGTCGAAGGCCGGGTTCCGGACGGGCACGCCGTCGGGCACGGTCGGCGTCCCGCAGAGGCAGGCGACCTCGCTCCGCCCCCGCTCCTCGATCTCGACCTCGGCGCCGGAGAGGTACGGGTCGAGCGTGGAGGACGGGGCCGCGACGTAGAACGGGATGCCGTGGTGCCGGGCCGCGAGCGCGTGCGCGTACGTCCCGACCTTGTTGAAGACGGCATCGCGGGTGATCCGGTCCGCGCCGACGATCACGGCGTCGATCCCGCCCTCGCGCATCAGCTCCGCCGCGGCCGAGTCCGGGCAGATGGTGACGGGGATGCCGTCGCGCTGGAGCTCGAATGCGGTCAGCCGGGCGCCCTGGAGCAGGGGCCGGGTCTCGCACGCGATCACGCGCACGCACTTGCCGGCCTCGACGGCCGAGCGGACCACGCCGAGCGCGGTTCCCCAGCCGACGCAGGCGAGCGCGCCCGCGTTGCAGTGGGTCAGCACGGTCGCATCGTCGGGGAGAAGGGTCGCGCCGTTCGCGCCGAGTGCCCGGTTCGTCGCGATGTCCTCGTCGGCGATCCGTTCGGCCTCGGCAAGAGTCCGCGCCCGGACCTCGTCCGGGATCTCGGCCTCGCCGATCGCGGCGAGTGTCCGGTCCACGCCCCAGGCGAGGTTGACGGCCGTGGGCCGGGCCGAGCGGACCCGGGCTGCGAACTCGCCGACCTGCTCGAGGTAACAGCCGGGGCCGGCCGTCCTCGCCGCGAGCGCGACGCCGTACGCGCCGGCCACGCCGAGCGCGGGCGCGCCGCGGACGCGGAGAGACTGGATCGCCTCGACGAGCGCGTCGATGTCGGGGATCGGGATCGATTCGTATCTGCCGGGGAGGAGGGTCTGGTCGATCAGCCTGAGCCGGTCGAGCGAGCCGTCCCACCAGAGGGTCCGGTCCACGCTACTCCACCCGCAGGGCGTCGATACAGGCGCGGACCGCGGCGGCCCCGCCCTGGGCGACCGAGTCCGGGATGTCCCGCGGCCCGAGTCCGGCGCCGGCGAAGTAGATGCCGCCCCGGCCCGAGGCGACCGCGTCGAAGACGTCGTCGGCCGAGCGGTAGAAGCCCGACTCCTCGAGCTCGACCCCGGCCACCTTCGCGAGCGCGGCCGTCCCCGCGGACGGCTGGAGGCCGATCGAGAGCACCACGAGCTCGGGCTCCAGGAGGAGCATCTCGCCCGTGAAGGTGTCCTCGACGGGAATGCGCATCGGTCCCGTCGCCGAGCGCTGGACCTCGCCGGGCATCCCGCGGACGAAGCGGACGCCGAGGGTCCGGGCGCGCTCGTAGTACTCCTCGTACCCCTTGCCGTGGGCCCGGACGTCCATGTAGCAGATCGCGACCTCGGTCTCGGGCGCATGCTCCTTGATCAGCTGGGCGTTCTTGATTGCCTGCATGCAGC
>DUGU01000199.1:0-206 GCA_013331215.1 Methanoregulaceae archaeon | reverse complement strand
GCGAGCCCACGCACTGGATGAAGACGATCGAGCGCGGCGTCTCGCCGTTCGAGAGTCGGCGGAGCTGCCCGCTCGTCGGGCCCGAGGCGTTGATCATCCGCTCGAGCTCGAGGCTGGTGACCACGTCCGGCTCCTCGCCGTAGCGGTACTGGGGCTTGCAGCGCGGGTCGATCGGGTCGTATCCCGTCGCGAGCACGACCGCGGCC
>DUGU01000310.1:3877-37032 GCA_013331215.1 Methanoregulaceae archaeon | reverse complement strand
GACACAGGTTTAGCAAACCTGCGCCTTACCAAGCTAGGCTACCTCAACGGGGAATCTCGCATCCAGTGGACACTCGTGACGCAGAGCGTCACTCCATGAATGGTGCGGGATAAGGTGGGGGTGACGAAGGGATAAGGGTTGCGGCCCTACAGGTCGAACCGCTTTCCGTCACGCAGGATCCCGCTCGCGATCAGGGCCGAGGTGGCGATGGGGAGCGCGATGGTCGCGTCGCAGAAGCACTGGACGAGCGGGCTCGCGACCTGCTCCTTGCCCCAGGAGATGGCCTCCTCGAAGGTGCAGCCGGAGAGCCCGCCCCAGTGTGGGGCGTCGGTCGTGTACTGGACCGCATACGCGTGACCGCCGAGGTTAGCATCGTGGATCGAGGCAATCACCTGGGTCTGCTGGATGAAGTTCTTGGGCACGCCCCCGCCGATGTAGACGACCCCGGTCTTCGTCGACGCCTCGACGATCCTGGTGATCTCGTCCGCGTCGGCGAGCTGGTCCACGTCGACGGCGACGCCCTCGCGCCGCGCGATCACGAGGCCGATCCCGATCGAGGAGTCGGCGAGCGCGGGGACGAAGACCGGGACCCCCTCCTCGACGCAGGTCGCGAGGAAGGAGCGGCTCTCGGGCGCAGCGGCCATCACGTGCCGACCGAAGGCCTCGAGGAAGGCGCGGGAGGAGCCGCGGAACGGCGCGACGGCGGCGGCGAAGGCGGCGATCTGCCTATCCGTGGTCCGGAACTCCTCCTCGTATGCGAAGACATCGTAGATCCGGTCGATGCCGCGACTGAAGAGGTCGGCGTCGTCGACGTGGTGGTGGCCCTGGTAGTGGCAGACCCCGAGATGCTCGCAGGCGTCGTGGAAGACGTTTGCGCCGGTGGAGACGATCGCGTCGACGTAATGGTGCCGGACGAGAGCGCTGAGCACCTCGCGCATGCCGGCCGGGATCATCGCGCCCGAGAGCCCGAGCAGGATCGTGCAGTCCGGGTCCTCCAGCATCGCGCGCCAGACGCGGACGGACTCGCCGAGCTTGCGCCCCTGGAAGCCGGTCGAGGCCATGCCCTCGAGCAGGGCCGCGAGATCGTTCGTCGGCGTGACCGGGACCGTTGGATGCATCGCCATAATCGGAGAGTAGTCGTGCCGGAAGCGGATAAAGCGCACGCACCTGCGGCCCGCCCCGCCGTCGCCATCGCCGACAGGGAAGTGTTCGTTCTCCGTCCCGGATGGCGGCGTGGAGGGGAGGGACCTGCTCGGCGAAAGAAAAAAGCCCCAGGCGGGCTCAATGGAGATGATGTATATAATCCCCGTCAATTCTTTATATACAGACGTCCATTACTTGGTAATGGCGGCAAACCAGAGATTCCACGGGACAACCCAGGACTACCTGAAGTACACCCAGGCGGCGATCGACCGCGCGATCGAATCGGGCGCCATCACGGCCCGCGACCGCGACCTCTTGCGCGAATTCGTCAATGAAGTGTCGGCCAATCGTGGCATCACGCCGAAGCGCCGATACAAGCTCGTCTACAACCTGATCGGCTGGCGCCGGTTCGTCGGCCCGTTCGCCGAGAACACGCTCCCGGACCTGCAGGAAGGCATCCAGGCCGTGAAGGTGGCAATGAAGCCGGACGACTCGCCACTCTACACGCAGAACACGATCGCGGATCACGTCCGGTTCATCAAGCGGTTCTACCTGTGGCTGATCGATAACGGCCACTCGACCATTCCCTATCGGAAGGTGAAGGAGATTCGATCGCCCCCGTACAACACCATGACGAAGACCGTCGGCGATCTCTTCACGGAGGATGAGGTTTTCGCCATGATCAAGGCGGCGAAGACGACCAAAGACAAGGCGTTGATCGCGCTGCTCTACGAGGGAGCGTTCCGCATCGGCGAGATCGCGAACCTGACGTGGGGCGATGTGCGCTTTACCGATTGGAATCTGCAGGTCAACACGGCGGAGAAGACCGGGATGGCGCGGTATATTCCGCTCGTGATCGCGCGGCCCTATCTCGCGGCATGGATGGATTCCTACCCGAAAGAGATCACGGATACCGGGTTCGTCTTCCTGACCAACATCCGGTACGAACCGCTCCAGTATCAGGGGCTCGTGAAGCAGCTTCGGATCATCGCGAATAACGCCGGCGTTACCAAGCACCTGACGCCCCATATCTTCCGGCACTCGAGAGTCACGCACCTGCTACAGAAGGGCGTCCCTGAGAGCACGATCAAGATGATCTGTTGGGGCAACCTGAATACGGACATGCTCAAGACGTACGCGCATCTCTGCAACGGCGACATCGACCGCGCAACCGCCGAGTTGAACGGGATCGTACCGCCCGACGAGGCGAAGAAGAGCCGCGCGCTCGACCCGAAGCAGTGCCCTCGCTGCTACTGGGTAAACCCGCCGACTTCGCGGACCTGTCGATCGTGTGGGCTCGAGCTCTCGGCCGAAGCCGTCGAGGAGAAGAAGAGCGCGATGGAGCAGATCTGGTCAGATCCCGAGTTCCGGGCCGCATTCGAAGATGCGGTGCGACGGGTGCAAGCCACGGCGGCGCACTGACACCTGCCCATTTTTCTGGGTGTGCCCATTAGAACAGCCAAGTTGCACTGCAATGGGCCGAATGATGGAAGAGGAATTACATTTTTCCGTCTTCGGCGCGGCCCGCGGCACAATTTAGGAGATACGAGCTATCTAGGAGATACGAGCTATATTCATCGCTACGGACATCCATCGTTTTGCCTTCAACAATCACCGTATTCGTCATCTTCTCACACTCGGCGGTCCATTCCTCGGTCAGACCATGTCGAGCAAGCACGCGGCGGGCCGATTCGGCCTGAATATACAATCGGGAGAGATCTGCGCGAGCAGTCTTACTCAAATTGGGTGGAAGCGGAGTCTTATACTTCGGCGACGACGGTGACCCCCACGAGATACGAGACTCATAATATACTCTCCTACTTTTCTTCTTTTTAATAATTTTTGTAAGGACATTATATTGTACTAGCTCTGGGAGAAGCCGATGAATCGTGGTGCCGCTTTTTATCTCTGGGCGTGCAGCCATAACGGCCTTCACAAGTTTGTGTTGGGGGACGCCAGGTAAGGATATATATCGCCTATCCTTCGAGAGCAGGCTCACTGCCATCAAAATGGCGTTTGCTATATTCTTTTTCTTCCGGCCGCCCTTGCCCAATGCCGAGAAATAAACCGTGAGGGGAGGGATCTCGATGGGATCCACACGTTCCCAATCGCAAGGATATTCCCCGTCTTCCAACCCGGCTATATAAGGCATACACAAATCACCGATTCTTGGTTAAATACTAGATGTAAATAGGGTAAATACGTACGTTTTCCTTGAATCTAGACTGTATATGAAGTCGAATACGTGTGTAGCAATTGACGTCCGTTTGAAGGAACGGGCTATTGCTCACAATATCAGTTTTGGAAAAACGCTCGCCGGAGCGTTACTCGCCAAACTTGAGGACCTGGAGCGGGAAGGCGGCAAACCATGACCCGCTCCAGCGCACCCCGACGCAGAAACGACGGAGGCAAGCTCTTGTTTGACTCGTCGTCTAATAACTCCGGCGCCCGGATCATCCCCGGATTTAAGATCCATGCGGACACGCTCGCCCATCTCGGCCCGATGGAGCGGGTATGGGCGAAGAAGTTAATCGCCGAAGGAACATGGCGGCTCGTACCTGACGACGAGGTGACACCATGATCGGCGGGCGGATGTCCGTCTTCAGCCTTACGACATGCACGGACTGTGGCGGCGCCGTGCGTGACCGGGACTACTACGATTCCGACAATGCCGATAACGCGGCCGGCATCTCAGCGTGCGACTGCCGAGCTAGACGGTCGGCGCCACCGGAAAGGTACCGCTGAGAAAAAAGAGGTGTCTGGACATGTTAACCTCTTTTTCCATTGGAGATGTACCTTTCGATTGGGTGATCCCATGACCGTCGATGAGATACGGGCCGCGCTCGCCGTGCTAGCCGAGCCAGGCGCCGTACTCGAGATCCGGGCGTTCGGCCACAACGGTTCAACGTGGTCCGGTTACTACTCGGACGCGGCATTGTGCGCCGACGCTGTGGAAGCGCTCGATGCGGCCAGTACCATGGATGGGATCTACGTGACCCTAAACCCGGTTGATCCCGCGCTCCATGCCAAGCGCCACAACAGTATCGAGCGGCTACCGCAACGGGCATCGACCACGGCCGATGCCGCGATCGTCCGGCGGCGGTGGCTGCTCGTGGACATCGACGTGAACCACCCTGCCGGTGTGTCGGGCATCTCGTCGACGGACCCTGAGAAGGCGGCAGCGGTCGCGCTCGCCACCCGGATCGCCGTCGCGCTCACCGGCGAGGGATGGCCGGCGCCCGTGGTAGCCGATAGCGGCAACGGCGCGCACCTGCTCTATCGGGTAGACCTGCCTAACGACGCGACCGCAACCGACCTGATCAAACGGTGCCTGAAGGCGCTCTCGCAGCGCTTCGACGAAGCCGGCGCGAAGGTGGACACCACCGTGTTCAATGCCGCGCGGATAAGCAAGCTCTACGGCACGGTGGTCCGAAAAGGCAGCAACACGCCCGAGCGGCCCCACCGGCGGGCCGCGCTTGCGAAGGTGCCCGACACGCCCGAGACCGTGCCGGCCGATCTCCTGCAGGCGCTCGCTGACGAGGCAGGCGAGCCGGCCAGAGCCACTGTGACAGGCACGGCGCCGGCCCGGACCACGACTGCCGACTCGAAGACCGGCATCGGGATCGACCTTCGCGCATGGCTCGAGGAACACGCCGAGAAGCTGGCGGAAAAGGGCATCACAGCGCGGGAGAAGGCGGCAGGCGGGCACCTGTACTTTGGCGAGTTCGATCGGTGCCCATTCTCGACTGACGGCGCGCACGTCACCGGCGCCCGGATAGGCCAATGGGCGGACGGTACGATCTATGCCACCTGCAAGCACAATTCGTGCCAGGACGCGACCGCGAATGGCAAAGGCTGGCAGACGATACGGGCGCTCGTCGAGCCGAAGCCGAAGAGGGCAAAATCCCGGAAGATTGACGATGAGGAAGACCGGGCGCCAAAGAACACCCTGTCGTTCTTCGAGGAAAACGGACGGCTATACATCGTCGCCATGACAGAACACGACGCGTTCGGGTTCATCCATCTCGATGATGCCGGAGAGGTCCACTTCGACGCCCGAATCACGCTTATCGATGGCACGTTGATCGAACCGAGGCGGCTCGGTATTCATCGGGACTCCGGCGAGATGATGCGCGTGGTCGGTATCCCCTCCGCGGACCTCGTGAGGACGGCGCCACTTCTCGAGGCGGGCGAGCTATTCGAGGAAATGAACAACCATATCTTCGAATATGCCGACATGCCCGACATCGAACGGGAGATCGGGATCTATTATGCGCTATTCTCGTGGTTCTACACCAAGCGTTCCACGTCGCCGTACCTCCGGTACATCGGCGACACCGGGACCGGGAAGACCCGCACCGCGCGCTGCATCGCCGATCTTTGTTTCCTTCCCCTCCTGCTCAGCGGCGGCACGTCGCCGTCGGCACTGATGCGGCAGCACGAGAAGTGGCGCGGCACGACGTTCATTGAAGAAGCCGACCTGAAAGGCGACGCGGCCGACCCGGNNCGGTGATCAAGTGGCTCAACACCGGCTTCGAGAAGGGCTCGTGGATCATGCTCAGCGACAAAAACGACCCGAACAATCAACAGTCGTTCTCGCCGTGGGGCCCGAAGGTGATCGCCATGCGTGTCCACTTCAAGGACAACGCGACGGAATCACGGTGCCTGAGCTACTCGCCACGGGAGACGCGGCGCACTGACATCCCCGCCGAGTTGCCGGCGAAGTACCATGACGCCGTGGGGCAACTGCGAGCCAAGATCGCGCGGTTCGTTCTCGCGCACTGGCAGGAGTTCGATCCCGAATGGGTGGTCACGGTCGACGGGATCGAACCGCGCACCCGGCAATTATCCGAGCCCATCTCAAGTATCCTCCAGTACTTCCCCGACGGGAAAGAGCGGTATCGGGGCTACGTGAAAGCACGACAACAAGAGCTGAAGAGGACTCGCGCCGAGTCAAAGGAAGGCAGCTTCTTCAACGAGGCACTGACCCGCGCGCTTGGAGAAGGCGACGATGGCCCAGCCGACGTGGTGACACCGCGCATGATCGCGGACGCTTTCAAGACGACACCGACGGCAGTGACGAACGCGCTCAAGTCGATCGGGTTCGTAATCGACCGAGAGCGAATCGATGTTCCGACGAAGAGGGACGGGAATGGTGCGATCGTCGAGACGCGGAAAAAACAGGTTCGTAAACTCGTGGTCCCCTCGCCGGCGATTTGGGATGAGATCACTAGCCGGTACTATTACTCCGAAGACGGGAATGCACCGCCCGAATGCCCCGACGCGCTTAGGGATTCGGGTTCGGGATGGAGAAGAGACCCGGCACCCTCAACCGGCGCCTTCGACCAGTGGAGTCATGCTGGTGACCGCTTGCCGGAAGCGTCACAGCCGTCACTGTCGTCACTGGAGACCGAACCGGCAGACGACCCCGTGACGGACGTGACGCCCGTGACACTCACGGAACACGGCGACGCACTTCGAAAGGCGCCGGGCGCGTACGTCTGCATTCAGGCAAACCCGAACCCGTGCCGGACGTGCGGCCGGAAGCCGTCACACTACGTGGCGAGCTCGAGCGGAGCCCCTATGATCGACATTACCGACCCTGCCAACATCTACCTGTGCAAAGCCTGCCATGCCCGGCTTTCAACGACCCCCGACCCCGAGATCATCCAGGTCGATGCCGACACCATCGAGTCGGTCCGGCTCTACCACGACGGCGTCGAGGTACCCGCATGAGCCCGCGCCACTTCGGCCCCCGGCCTCGATCATCGACATTAGTCGATTGGGACAGTCAAGGAATGAGCAACATTGGATGCAACAGCACTCCGGATTGCGCTGTGAATCGCCCTCTAAGGAGGGTTCTGGCGCTCAGTAGGGTGGGGTTTAATCGTTCTAACCTGTTGCAAGGGGTTGAAAAACGGCCAATGTATATAAACAGGACTTCGTAATTGGATACTAGAGGTGGATAATGAGCGGCCGACGAGCCAGAACGGACACCACGATCGCGGACCGACGGCGCCAGGTCGCGGTGCTCTACGCCCGGCGGAAGACCGAGGAGACCATAGCGGTCGAGCTCAATGTGGCCCAATCGACCGTGAGCCGAGATATCGCCGCTCTGAAGCAACAGTGGCGGAAGGCCGCGGCCGAGGACATTGCCGATGTGATCGCGCAGGAGCTCGCGGAACTGGACGCCAGCGAAGCGAATCTCGCTGAGTTCGCCGAAGACGCGGGCGCCACCGCGAGCACGCGGATCGCGGCCGAAGTTGCCCGGCTGAAGGTCAAAGACCATCGCGCGAAATTGCTCGGGATGTATGCCGCACAGCGCCTTCAAGTCACGGGAAAAGAGGACGGCCCCATTAGCCTCACCGACTACCGATCCGAGCTTGCTGCGGCCCTTGATAAGGTCATTGCAGCCCGCGGAGATGAAACGGCTCCAGACAAAGGTAAACCCGCTGGTAGCGGCGTCGCTGAAGGCTAAGAAAAGTCCTCCTCGCCGAGACAATCGGGTCCCACTCAAGGTCGACTGGATGTAGTGGTTGCTCACGGCCAGTTCAGGTTTCGAACGATAGTCGCTCCTGTTTCATCGGCCGGACCGTTCGCCGTCGGAAACTCCTCGACCGCGCAAGCCGCATAGGCCGCGGGGTCCAGGTCGACCATGAAAGGAATGACGGCCCAGCCCGCGCTTCGCAGCCAAGGATCGATCAATTCTAGCCGAGTTTTCTTCTCGCTCGCCGGTCGAGTTTGGGGGATCGATCACGCCTGGCTGTTATTGTAATTCTCAAGATGGCAAGCGAAAATGGTTCGTATTTATTTTCGCCCTGTCTGCCGACTCTCTTCGAGCGCCCTCCCAACAGCCGTATCTACTTTGCCGACGTCGTCTGGCTCTTCAACAACCTTAGCCTCCACTTGCGAATGGTCGATACAAATCATATGCCTTATCATCCACGCCACTACAATCCCCACTCATGGATAATGCGCCAGCAACAATGATCGTGAACGTTAGCCGACATGGTGGGATAGGGCGAGTTATTCAGTTTACCTTGATCATCGCAGGCTTATGCGCCCTCATGGCTACGGCGTCTGCAGTGACGATATCAACAGGAACGTTTCAGATTTCGGAAAGTGGAAACACCGTCCAGATACCGATCGTCCTCGATTCGGCCTCCGGCGGGATATCCGGCTACCGGATCACCGTGCGCCTGAACGATCCGTCGGTCGCCACGATCACGGCCGTTGCGTTTCCCGATTGGGCCGGAATGAAATCTGCGTCGGCTCTTCCGTCGGGACAGGTCGTCCTCCAGGCTGTGGACCTGTCGCAGCAGATACCCGTGGGCGCGACGAGCGTCCTCCTGGCCACCCTCACGGTGAAGGGCACAGCGACGGGGAGTACCAGAATAACGATCACCCCTGATTCGAGCATGGGCGTGCAGAATCGTAACGGGGATCTGTACCCCGTCTCCACGTCCCCCGGCACGGTGATCGTCAGCCCCCCCGCGACGCCTCCCACGCCAACGCCGGAAATCACAACACCGGCGCCATCACCTCCTCCATCAGCGCCCCCGGCTTTTCATATCGGCGATATCGTAAGTCCCCCACCGCCCACTCAGGATTCTGGATTATTGATCCTTTATTATGATTCATCCAGGGACCAGTATCTGGTTGACGACGTTAATCGATACAATGGACATTGGTATCGTGAAGACGAGCAGGTTCTTTTTGCTACTCGGAGCTATTTCGAGCTATCATATCCCTATGTAATTGGCCATGTTGATCTCAACCAAGTCTCCATTGGATATCCCTGGTTAACCACGCCCAAACCCACCGTCATTGTACCTTCGACGGCACCGATAAGGACACCCACGCCTGTGATTACCCTGCCAATAGCTGTTATCCCGACGGTCGTACCGGCCACGCAACCCGTGGTCCCGGTCGCGGTAACCACAACGCCGCAGTCTGTGGTGCAGCCGGTGGCGGGTCCGACCCTCAACCCGGGGAGCACATGGGGCAAGCGGTACGCGGTCGGGAACCCCGGATCGTATCTCGGCTCCCGGTTCAGCGCGGGGAGCACGGCGACCGGGACGAGCGGAGGCCGAGCCGTGACCACGACCGATACAGTCCTGAAGCCCGGCAGCCGAGCATACGGGGTCACGCCGCCGGCGGGCAAGTTCGTCCGCTGGTATCCTGCTGCACGGTGGGCAACGGGTCTCCGTTGACCGTGCTCCCGAACTGCTCCGAGTGGGGAGGTCGGGAGAGTTAGAACGGGGCATGCTTAGGGCGATTGGGATTGGTTCTCAGCCCTTCCCATATCCGCCTTTAGCTGCTATATCCGCCAATAGCTGCTCAACTACAGAACCAACGACCGGATCGACTTCGCCGACGTTGTCTGGCTCTTCAACAATCTATAACCCTTCTATATTTCCCCGCTTAGGCCGTTCTCCTGCGATTCTAAGGCCGTTTCAGGCGGCGGACATGGATTCGCCCAACTGGTAGCGATCGCGCGCAGCGCCCAACAGGAAGGTTAAAGGGAAACGGCTCTCCAATCGGATTATAATTAAGAGGGAAAAATAGAATTCAGTTTGGCCCAGCAATAATTTGGGATTAAATATATTTTCTCCTGCAAGCCCCAGGCGCGAGTTGAACGCGCGACCTGCTGATTACAAATCAGCCGCTATGCCACTAAGCCACTGGGGCGCGGGAAGAGTATTGGGACCGTGCCGGCAAAACCCTTTCCGGGAAAGCGCATCCCCGCCCCCGACTCCCGTCCTCCCTCTAGCATGCGGAAACATGAAGGGCACCGGGACGGATAGTATTCATGAGACTGCCGGGACCGCGATCCCGCGCCCCGCTCCCCCGGGCGGATGAGAATTCTGACCATGACGCTCACGGCGAAGACCGGGCGAATCTCCCGGACGCGGGACGCAGAGCCGACGCGCGCCCGGCGGGAGGCCTGAGCCGTGCATCCTCCCGAGACCCTCGCCCGCCTCGACCGGGCCGGGGCCAGGCTCGGCGACGCCGACCCGCGGTTCGTCGAGCCGGGCCGCTCGAACCTCGCCGAGGCCGCGCCGCGGGCCCGCGAGTCCGGCGACGTCGCGGCCATCGCCGGAGGCCTCGTCGTCGCAAACGGCAAGGTTCGGCCGGCAGGCCCGGTTGCGTACGGCGCCGACCCCGTGCTCGCCCGGGCCGTCCTGACCGTCGCCCGGTTCGAGCCCGCGGTCAGGGCCGTCGCATCCCTGCGGCCGCTCCCCTCCCTCGCCCGGCAGCTCGAATCCCACCTCCGCGGGGTCGCGGTCGTCGACCCGCAGTGCGCGCCGCCCGGCATCCCGTCCATGGATTGGGCGATCGCGCGCGCCTCGGCCGACGGCGTCCCCGACGCGGTCCTCGTCGAGGGCGAGGCCCTGCTGCTCTTCGGGAGCACGGCCGAGGAGGTCGCGGACGAAATCCTTATCCTCTCCTCCCACGCCAGTATATAGGATCACTGCAGGACGGTACGCATGGGAATCAAACCGAACTATATCAAGGCCTTCGGCCAGGAGCTCATGGTCCGCTACGGCGACCGGTTCTCCCGCGACTTCGAGGAGAACAAGCTGACGGTTGCCGAGCTGACCGTAATCGATTCAAAACGCGTCAGGAACCGCGTCGCCGGATATATCACAAGAAAGGTAAATACTCCCCGGCGCGCATAACCTCTTTTATGTTTGAGGGCGTCCTTCCGGCCGTCGTAACTCCATTTCTGTCGGACCAACAGCAGTCCCTCGACCTCGAGGGTCTCCGTTCGAACATCGCGGCTCTGCTCGCCGCCGGCGTGCACGGGATCGTCCCGACCGGCTCCACGGGCGAGTCCGCAACCCTCTCGTTCGAGGAGCACGAGCGGGTCGTCGAGGTCGCGGTCGAGGCCGCCGGGGGCAAAGTCCCGGTCCTCGCCGGCACGGGGTCGAACAACACCGCAGAGGCGCTCCGGTTCACCAGGGCCGCGAAGGAGATCGGCGCGGACGGCGCCCTCCTGATCTCGCCGTACTACAACAAGCCGAACCGCGCGGGGCTGATCAAGCACTTCACGAAGCTCGCCGACCTCGACATCCCGACCGTGCTCTACAATGTGCCCGGCCGGACCGGTCAGAACCTGACACCCGACCTCGTCATCGAGCTCGCGGCCCACCCGAACATCGTTGGGATCAAAGAGGCCTCGGGGAACGTGGCGCAGGTCTCGCAGATCATCGAGGGGACGCTCGACGAGGAGTTCATGGTCATCTCGGGTGACGACAACCTGACCCTGCCGATCCTCGCGCTCGGCGGCGCGGGCGTGATCTCGGTCGCCGCGAACGTCGAGCCGGCGCGGATGGTCCGGCTCTACGAGGCGTTCAAAGCCGGCGACTGGACGACGGCCCTCGAGCTCCACTACGAGCTCTCGCCGCTCTTCCGGGCCCTCTTCATCGAGACGAACCCGATCCCGGTCAAGACGGCCGTCGGGCTCCGCGGCATGGCGGCCGGCCCGGTGCGACTCCCGCTCGCGGAACTGGACGCGGAAAAGACCGAGGCCCTCGCCGAGGTGCTCGACCGCTATGATTAAGGTCGTCGTCGCGGGCGCGTTCGGCCGGATGGGCACGACCCTCTCGCGGATGATCGCCGAGTCGGACGTGCTCGAACTCGTCGGGGGCGTGGATGTCCGGGCCGGAACCCAGTTCGGGGCCGACGTCGTCGAGCCATCGGAGCTCGGGACGCTTCTTGAAGAGCGGCGCCCCGACGTCCTGATGGACTTCACGGTGGCGGCGGCCGCCGTCGGGAATATACGGACCGCGGCCGACCACGGCGTCGCGCTCGTGGTCGGGACCACGGGCTTCTCGGACGACCAGGCAGCCGCGAACCATGCCGCGATAGACGGCCGGATCCCGGCCGTCATCTCGTCGAACTACGCGATCGGGGTCAATGTATTCTGGCAGCTGATCCGGGCGGCCGCACCGCTCCTCGCCGGATACGACATCGAGGTGATCGAGGCACACCACCGGTACAAGAAGGACGCGCCCTCGGGGACGGCGAAGACGATCCTCACGATCCTCGACGAGACGCTCGGCGAGCGCAAGAAGGTCTATGGACGCGAGGGGATGGCCGAACGCGGGAACGAGATCGGAGTCCACGCGATCCGCGGCGGGGACATCGTCGGCGACCACGCCGTCCTCTTTGCCGGCAACTACGAGACGATCACCCTCTCCCACCGGGCCTACGACCGGGCGGTCCTCGCGACAGGCGCGCTCCGGGCGGCCGAATGGGTCGTGGGCCGACCAGCCGGGGTCCACACCTTTGCCGAGGTTCTCGGACTCGGGGCGTGTTGAGGGGACTGCCTCCGGGGATGGAATCCAAACCTATTTCACGACCTCTGCGCCAGTGAATACAGAGAATACCATGGCTGCCAAGGTGGACAAGGACCTCTGTGTGGGGTGCGAGACCTGTATCGACGAATGCCCCTCCGAGGCGATCACGATGGTTGAAGGCTGCGCGGTGATCGACAGGGACAAATGTGTCGACTGCAACACCTGCGTCGACGCCTGCCCCTCGGCCGCCATTGCGCCCGAGGAGTGAAATCGGCGTCCCCTTCCCCTTTTCCTGCCGTCTCCGGCCGATTTATCCCGGATGACGAGAATCTATTTACCCTGAACCGACCCGTAAGCGGTCGGGTGAACACACAATGCCACGCACAGCAGCACTCGTGCTCCTCTGTCTTGCCGCACTGGTCGCATTCCCGGTGTCGGCAGCCATCACGGATGTCCCGCCCGGCGGGACCGTCTTCATCGGCGAGCGGGGACTCAACATCGCCGCTACCAACGTGACCGCCGGGTCGCAGATCGCCCGCTTCACCGGCGGCAACGTCCAGACGGACGCCCCATCGGACGTCGTGACCGTCTCCGACCCGACCTCGTTCTACGTATCGCCGGACCAGTTCGGCAGCGCGACCGGGGCCTGGTATACTAACCCTGGACGGCAGCTCGCGTTCATCGTCAAGGACCCGAGCCTCCAGCTCCGCGTGATCAACGGCCGGACCGGCCGGGAGATCGGGTCCGGCGCGGTTTCCGGCGACCCGCTCGGCTTCCGGATTGAGACGAACCTCGACGCGATGGCCCAGCGGCCCGGGGTGGCCGGCGCCCCGATGACGATCCACGTCCGCGACCCGACCGGGGCCGAGTTCACCTCGCTCGTGAACGGCGGAATCACGACCTCGCTCGTGAACATCCCGGTCAACGCCTCGGTCTACGAGACCGGGCCGGTCTGGGCGACCGACACCTCGCAGTATCGGGCCGGGTCGTATGAGGTCTGGGCCGACTGCAATGCAAACGGGATGAAGGACAACTACAACCAGGTCGGCAAGACCACGACCCGGTCACAGGCCGGCATATCGGTCCAGGTAGGCGGCACGAGCGGGCCGTCGATCACCGGCGCCGCCACGCCGACGGTCACCGCGACCGGAACGACCGTGGCGACCGTGACGGCGGTAACGACGACCGCGAACGCGACCGCCGTCTCCACGCCAGCTCCGACCGCGACCGGAACGGCGGTGGCGACGGCGAGCGCGACGGCCACCACGGCGACCACGGCTCCGGCGACTACCAGGAGCCCGGGCTTCGCTGCGACGACCCTCGCGCTCGCGGGCATCGCCGCCCTCGGCCTCGCTCTGTTCCGGCGGCGGTAGACCACTTCCCTCTTTTTCGCGAAAGATTTTTCCGGATCCGGCCCCTCCGCTTGCGCATGAACGTCGGGACCATGACCATCAAGTCGCGCCGCTCCGTCCGGAAGTACAAGCCGTCCACGATCCCGCCGTACGTGATCCAGGACGTGCTCGACTGCGGCCGGCTTGCGCCCACTGCGGAGAATCTCCAGCCCTGGCTCTTCGGGGCCGTCACCGATAAGGACCTCCTCCGGCGGATCGCGGAGCTCACGGACGACGCCCCATTCATCGCCGACGCCGCGGTCTGCTTCGCAGTCTTCGGCCAGCCGGATGAGACCCACTACCTCGAGGACTGCGCAGCGGCCACGATGAGCATGATCATCGCGCTTCAGAGCCTCGGGATCGGGAGCTGCTGGGTGGCCGGCGACAAGAAGCCGTATGCCGGGGCCGTTCGCGAGCTGCTCAACGTGCCCGCGGACTACGCACTCGTCTCCCTGATCCCGGCCGGCGCGCCGGCGGAGATCGCGAATCCGCCGAAGAAGCGACTCGACGAGGTCTCGTTCCTGGACCGGTTCGGCGAAACTGCGACATGATCGCGGGGCCTCTGGAGGATACGCGAGGTGGCCTCTGCGGCCGGTTCCGAGCGGCGCTCCCCCCCACTGCTGCACCTCGCCGACCCTGTCCCGGGCACGACCGACAGGTTCATCATCCATCGCAACGTTTAAGTACTCCAGTGGAGTTGATCGAATAAGACCAAATGTCCAGGCAGCCGGCGAAGTCGTTATGGACAGCGGAACGGAAGGGCAGACGATCCGCGTTCGACTGCCGAAGAGGCGGAACAACGAGCAGTTCGCGACGGCCGAACTGATGATGGGCGCGAACCATATCCGCGTGCGGTGCTTCGACGGCGTGACCCGAATGGGGCGCATAAAGGGCAAGATCAAGAAGCGGGCCTGGATCCGCGAGGGCGATATCGTGATCGTCACCCCGTGGAGCTTCCAGGACGAGAAGTGCGACATCATCTACCGGTACATGCCGCCCCAGGTCGACTGGCTCCGGCGGAACCGGTACCTCTGATACTTTTTCTCTTCGGCCGTCTCACGCGGCTCCGTTCCGTCCTGTTCGAATTCCTATTTCACGCTACTGTATAGTTCGTAGATATAACTATTGGCGGTGCGAACGGGATGATTCTGAGGATAACCATCGAGAGCGAGCGGGAGTGGGTGGCCGACAGGGTCATCGCGGTGCTCCCACTCTTTCATCGCGAGATCCTGCATCCTGCGGGTGCGCAGGGGGGGCCGGCATGCCAGGGAATACAGGGTACTCAGGTTGCTCTCGCAGAACGGCGAGCTCAGGATGTCCGGGGTCAACCAGTGCCTCTTTATCTCGAAACCCTACCTGACCGCGATCGTGGACGCCCTGATCGCGGCCGGCCACGTCGAGCGGCGGCGGGACACCGCTGCTCGGCGCGCGGTCAGGATCGCCGTTACGGCGAGTGGAGAGCGGCACCTCGCGCAGCCGGATAAGGCCGACACCTTCAGGGTCACGGTCTTCTCGAGCGAGGCGACGGCGAAAGCGGCCCTCGCCGACGGGAAGGTGATGGCCGTCGCGATCTTCCCGTCGCCGGTCTCGAACACCCACGCGGTCCGCCTCTACGTCGACAGTTCGGACTTCACCACGCCGACCCTGATCGAGGCCGGGATCGGCGACGTACTCCTGAGGCTCGGTTCGCAGGTCCCCCTGCAGGTGACGAAACTCTACGGCGATGTCGACTACATTCAGTTCTTCGGGGTCGGTGTCATCGTCATGGCGATCTTCATGTCCCATGATGGGCGGCGGCCTCGCCCTGATCAGGGACCGGGAACTCGGGATCATCGAGGGCCATCTCGTCACGACGGTGAAGCGGTCGAGCACCATCCTCGGCATCATAGGGAGCGGTACGGTCAAGGCCCTCCTCGCGGGGACGATCATCTTCGGCGTCGACCTGCTCGTGACCGGCATCGTCATCCGGAACACCGAGGACTACCTTCTGGTCTTGGCCGTCCTCTTCATCATCAGCGTCGGGATCACGAGCCTGGTCATTGCCCTCTCGTCGCGGTACACGAACCAGCAGACGTACGCTTCCTCGATCGCGTTCCTGGACATGATCCTCTTCATGACGAGCGGGGCCTTCTACCCGATCCTCGGCATGCCCGACTGGCTCCGCTGGATCACGGTGATCAATCCCGAGTCCTATGCGGTGCACGCGCTCCGGGCGCTGATCCTGCGCGCTGATCCTTCGCAGCCAGGGAATGGGGGCGATCTCCGTCGATCTGCTCGCGCTCGGGCTCTTCTCCGGCGCGGCGATCCTGCTCGGGATCACGATATTCCGCCGGACCCTCGAGTGAGAAAAATATGGGGCTACGACTCGAGGCTCGCAAGCGCGGCCTCGACGATCGCGCCGAGTGCTTCGACGCCGAAGCGGTCCGAGTTCAGCACGAGGTCGTACGGCAGGAGGTCGTCGATCTCGATGCCGTAGTACTGCCGGTAGCGCCGGGCCTCGCAGGCCTCGCGCTCCGCAGTCTCCGCCTCGGCCGACGCGAGGTCCGCTCCGTCCTCGCGCTCGAGGATGCGTCGGACGCGGACGGGAAGCGGGGCCTGCAGCCAGACCCGGAGGTCGGCGCACGAGACCATCAGGCCCGAGAGCCGCCCCTCGACCACGATGTCGTCGGTGGCCTCGGCAATCTCCCGTTGCCGCTCGTCGATCAGCAGGTCGATCGAGGGGTCCTCTTCAGCCAGCGCGCCGAACGCGGCAAGGTCCATACCGCGCTCGGCCGCGAGGGCCCGGAAGACCTCGCCGGCCGAGATCAGCCGGAAGCCGATCCGGCCAGCGAGCCGCCGCGCGAGCGTAGTCGTCCCGCTCCCGGGCGGCCCGCTGACCGTGACCCGCACCTAGATGCCCCCGATGTTGAGCGACTTCCGGATCACCTGCGTGAGCGTCAGCGAGCAGATCATGTACCAGAGGATCCACGCCGGGAACGGCCCGAATGCGGCCGCCGTCAGCGCCGTCGTCCCGATGAACGGGAAGACGAGGTGCTCGGGGGTGAGCGGCAGGCGGTAGAGGAGCCAGAAGAAGATCGGGACCGAGACGACCAGGATGTAGGCCATCGGCTTGAACTGGGCCTGGCTCATCTCGAGCTGCTCCCCCATCATCGCGCTCTGGCGGGCCTGCATCTTCTTGATTCGCTTCTCGTCGCCTGATAGTTGAACCTCCCGGAACTCCCGCTGGAACTCCTTCATCTGGGCCTGCACCCGCTGCATCTTCTCGTAGTCGATCGTGTACTTCTGGATCAGGCTCGAGTAGAGACCTGTCAGGGTCGAGAGGACCACGATCAGGATGAAGAACGGGACGCCAAACTGGGTGAGCATAGGGCCGAAGACCGTATTGATCGCCGACCCCACGGTCTCCCTGAGCCACGGGATGCTGTACGAGAACATCATGGCCATCGCGAACAGGATGGCAAGGTACCCCCCGAGCGGACCCTTCTTCTTCTCGGCCATGGTTATGTCAGCAGCGCGGCGAGGTCGTCGATCGCGCGGTCGAGGAGGTGGTCTGCATTCGTCACGATCGCGACCGTGCACCCGGTCTTCATCGCGTAGGCGGCCGCGATCGCACGGTTGAAGGACTGATGGGAGACCAGCGCCCGGTAGCTGTCCATATCCCGAACCCGCGAGGGGTCCCCCATCCGACGCCCGAGGATCTGGTCCTCGTCCGTCTCGATCAGCACGAAGAGGTCCGGCTTTAACTCCTCGAGCACCCACTCGGGAAGCCTGGGTAGGTAGCCTTTAGGAGTCTTGACCGAGGCGTGCGTATCGACAATCACGTTCCCGTCGGTTTTCGCGATCACACCTGCCGCCAAACGCTGAAGCGCCTTCTGGTCGTCCTTTCCGAGGAGACGCATCTCGTCGCGGTTCTGCACGAGCCCCTTCTTCAGCGCCATCTCGAACATGAACGAGCCGAAAGAGATGTTGGCGTAGTCGACACCCATCTCCTCGAGCTTCGCCAGCGCCCCCGTGATCACCGTGGTCTTGCCCACGCCGGGCACGCCGGTGATGATGCATTTGGTCCCTGCCATCTCAATCCTTCCCGAAGAATCCTCGCATGAACGGATACATCTCCATGATCTGCTGGCTCGCGATCTCCTCGTACAGCCGGTAGGTGATCGAGACCGTGAGCAGGAGCCCCGTGCCCGAGACCGCACCGATAACACCGAAGAGATTCGCGACGACCGACAGGATGCCGATGAAGACGCCGCCGATGACCGTGACGCGCGGGATGTACCGGTCCAGGTACTTCTCGAGCACCTGGGGGTTGCGCCGGAACCCCGGGATCGACATCTGGGAGTTCTGGATCTGCCGGGCCACGTCCTTCGAGTCGAGGCCGGCCGTCTTGATCCAGAAGAGCGCGAAGAGCGCGCCCCCAACGACCATCACAATGGCGTCGAGACCCATCCGTAATAAGATCTCCCACGGCGCATGGCCGAGATCGGTCACCCACCACATCCAGTCGCTCGGGCCGTTGATCGGAGCCAGGAAATACATCAGGCCCGACGTGGGGGTCTGGCCGTCGAACTTCCCGAGGATCGTGATCCCGATGTTGCTCAGGAAGAGCCCGATCATCTGGATGTNNGGATGTTCGCCTGGAGCACGCGGACCAGGATCATCGGCAGGACCGAGGCGTAGATCAGCTTCACGGGGAATCGCGACCGCGAGCCGCGGACCTGCGCATGAGCGAGCGGGATCTCGATCCGCGTCGACTCCACGTAGACGATGACCAGGAAGATCGCGATCGTCGTGACGAACGCGAGCATGTCCGTGCCGAAGTACTGGAGGTAGTTGCCGCCCGAGACCCCTATCGCGACCAGGCGCGGAAAGAACCCGACCGGGTACGGGTCCGAGACCGGAGCCCAGTTCAGGAACCCGTTGATCAGGGACTGCGAGATCCCGGCGATGATGAAGAGCCCGACCCCCGAACCGATCCCCCACTTGGTCACGACCTCGTCCATGAAGACGATCAGGATGCCGCCGATCACGACCTGGATGAAGATGATCAGGGCGAGGAGGCCCGTATTGCCGCCAAAAATGTTCGCGGCGATGGCCGCGTCGGGGACCATGAACCCGCCGATCAGCTGCGGCGCGGCCTCGACCAGGATCATCACGAAGATCAGGACCTTCTGCAGGCCCATGTAGACGACCTGGCCGCGGGTGTCGGAGGTATCGATCTTGAGGATGTCCGCGCCCTTGAGGAGCTGGAGCACGATCGAGGCCGTCACAATCGGGCCGATGCCGAGGTGGACGATCGAACCCGAGGCCCCAGCGAGCAGGGCGCGCCAGTAGAGGAAGAGGTCCTGGCTCGACTGGTCGAGGCCGAAGATCGTGATGTTGGAGAGAACGAAGTAGAGGACGAGAATACCGGCGGTCCAGATCAGCTTATTCTTGAAGTGGACGTGCCCCTCGGGGCTCTTGACCGCGGGCATCGCCGCGAGCAACGGTTCAAGTCGATCGAGCAGTGCACCCATTGAGTCACCTGAAAAGATGGGACGGGCTCAGACGACGTTCGCCTGGCCGCCTGCTGCCTCGATCTTCGCTTTCGCCTGTGCCGAGAAGGCCGATGCCGAGACGCGGAGGACCCGGGTCACGCGGCCGCTGCCGAGCACCTTCTCGATCCCGAGCGCGGACGCGTCGATCGCGACGGCGCCCTCTTCCTCGGTGACGAGCGCCTGTGCGAGCAGCCCTGCGACCATCTGGTCCAGGGTCCCGATGTCGATCGTCGTCACCCGCGTGGCGTCGACCGGGTTGAACCCGTTCTTACCGTAAACCGGTCCCTCCTCGAGGTAGTACTTCGTGAACCGGTGGGCGTTGATCCCGGCTCGGCCGCGTCCGCCGCGGTTTCCGGCGCCGCGGCGGTTCTTGTGGGTGCCACCGCCGCAGGTCCGGGAGCCGCGGTACTTCGATCGTTTGTTGACAGGCATTGGCTCACCGCATCTTATAGAGGAGTTCGTTGATCTCCGGCCCGTAGTACCCGAGTGCCCCTCCCTGGGGATAGGTTCGCTTCAGGGACTTATACCCCTTCCGAGGGGGATGGAGCCGGAGGACGGGCTTGAGGCCCGGGATATCGCGGAGCTTCGTCTCTCCCCCGACGACCGCTCCGGCCAGCTCGGTGATGCCGGCGTAGCTGGTGTGCTCGCGGACGTAGTCGTCGGTCAGAGGGTCGTTCCCCTCGAGCCGGCCTCGAGTCCGCATCAGCGTCTCGAGTGTCTCGGGCGTGATCTCGCCCCAGGCGACGAAGTCCTTGACCTTCCGGATCATCCCGAGCATCTCGGGCGTATCGGGGGCGATGACGCAGTGGTTGATGTGGTGGAGCCGGAGCATCTTGAGCGTGTCCTTGATCTCCCTTCGCGTGTTGACCACGCCGCGCACCTGGACGACCGCGTACATCACTGCCTCCCGAGCCGGATCATGTTCGTCTGTCGGAGCGCCTCGAAGGTCGCTTTCGCGAAGTTGATCGTGGTCCGCGTCTGCCCGGACGAGAAGGTCCAGACATCCCTGATCCCGGCGAGCTCGAGCACTTTCTTGCCGATCTCGCCTGTCACGAGCCCGATCCCCTGCGGTGCGGGCTTGAGCGTGACCGTGACGGACCCCGCCTTACCCTTCACCTGCATCGCGATCGAGTGGTGCTGTCCGCATCCGCATTCCCAGGAGCCGCAGCCCCGGTTGACGTGGATCAGGTTCACCTTCGCGTTGTCGATCGCCTTCTTGATCGCGTTGCCGACCTGGGCGTCCTTCCCCTGGCCGAAGCCGATATAGCCGTTCTTGTTGCCGACCACGACCACGGCGCGGAACTTCACGCGCCGGCCCGAGTCGGTCATCCGCTGCACCATCGAGATGTCGAGCACCTCGTCCGTGAGATCGGAGATGAAGGCATCCACGATCTGCGGCTCCTTGATCGGCTTGCCCGTCGCGAAGACCTCCTCGAGCGAGGAGATCTCGCCGGCCATGACCGCTTTGCCGAGACCGGTGAGCGGAATCCATTCCGCACGTTCGTATGCCATGTTATGCCAGCTCCTGTATTCTGGCCGTCACCTGTTCGACGTTCCCGACGAGGTCTCCGGCCTTCTCCGTCGCATAGGCGGCGATGTGCGCGCCTCTCGCGCGGTCGTCGTCGGGCATGCACTTGTCGCCGTGGGGGACGTCGAGACCGCCCTCGACCGCGCCCTTGAGCGCGGCGAAGACACGGCCACCCGGCGTCGAGCGGGCGAGTCCGATATCGAGGATCGCCTCTTCGTGCCCGGCGGCGAGCGCCTTCTTCGCGAAGAGCATCCCCGTCAGGAACGCGGCCGGCGTATTCGCGGTCGCTCCCGTGTACCCGAGCTTCACGAGCTCGAGCGAGGAGGCCGTCACCATCGTCCGGTCGCCGTCCATCTCGGCCGTGACGAGCTGGCAGATGACCTGCCGGTTCGTCATCCGGACGACCATGCGCGGCGCGTCGGCGACAATGAGCTTCGCGCGGCTGTAGTAGTCGGTCTTCCCTTCCCGCCGGCGCCGGAACGGAACGAAGTATCGCGGTCCCGTCGCCATCAGCGGTTCCTCCCGACGAGGAGGTCCATCTGTGCCTTCATATGCGCCACGTTTCGGTATTGTCCGCCGGCTGCGCGCCGGTAGAGGATCCGGTAGTTCCGCCGTTCGAGCGTACCGTCATCGCGGAGCTCGACGAGAACCTTCCTTATCGCCCTGATCTTCTGGATCCAGACGCGCTTCGAGGGCGTCCGTGCGCCCGCCGCGCCCTTGCGCCGGCCGGGCCCCTTGCGGTGACCATACGCCCTTTTCGCGATCCGTGCCCGGGCGCGTCCGCGCGAGACACCCTTCTTGGGCTTGGCTTTGATCACGCCGTCATCGACGAGCTTGCGCATGTCGTCGCGCGAGATCGCGTTCTCGATCTCGGCCATCTGGTCGGGATCGAGCCAGACGCGGTGGACCCCGCACTTNNCGGCTATCCGCCGCTGGGAGGCGAGGTCACTCATCGGACTCTTCCTCCTCGTCGACCGCGGCGGCAGCCCTGCCCATGCTCGCGTCCTTCGGGTTCAGCACCCGCAGCCCGAGTTCGGCCGCGCGGTCCTGCATCTGCTCCCGCTTCTTCATCCCGACCGCGCCGGCGATCCGGACGGCCTGGGTGGCGGCGTCGAGCCCCTCGAGTTCCTGCGGGTTGTGGACGAGGATGTCCTCGTATCCGCTGGGGTGGAGCCCGCGCACAGCTACGGGGCTGCCGAAACCCGGCGTCGGGTGCGCGCCCTTCGCCTTCTTCTGCTTCCGCTGCTTGCTCTGGAGGCCGCGGGGGCGGCGCCAGCTGTCGGAGAGCTGCTTCTTGGTGCCGTATCCGCCCCGCTTGAAGCGCGCGCGCTTGGCGGCCCGGACCCGGATCAGCCTCTTTGTCTCTGCGTCCATCTCAGGCCCTCTCGACGATGTAGATCCCGTCCTGGAAGACCCGCGGGTCGCGGTTCCGGATCCGGGTTGCGTGTTCGATATTCGCGGCCGAGTTGCCGACCTTCTCCTTGTCGATCCCCNNTACCCTTGCCCTTGTACGGCTCGGGGGGGCGCATGCTCCGGATCTCGGCGGCCGTCTGGCCGACCTTCTCCTTGTCGATCCCCGAGAGCGTCACAGCGTCGTTGCCGACCAGGGCCTCCACGCCCGATTCGATCCGGGCGTAGCGGGACTGCTTCTCCCCGAGGAAGTTGTCGATCACGAGGGTCGTGCCCTGGAGTTTGAGCTGGATCGGGAAGTGGGAGAAGACCACTTTCATCCGGTACTCGTACCCCTCGTTGACGCCCCGGCACATGTTCCGAATGTGCGAGGCGAGCGTGCCGACCATGGCGACCACGCGCTTTCTCGTGACCCCGGTCGAGACCGTGACCATGCCGTCGCCGATCTCGATCGCGATCCCCGGGAAGCGCATGTCGCGCGCGAGCGTGCCCTTCGGGCCCATCACCACGACGCGCGTTCCGTCCATGGAGACGGTCACGCCGTCGGGGATCTCTGCGGTTGCTTCGAATGCCATCTCAAGCCACCTCAGTAGACGAACCCCAGGAGCTCGCCCCCGATCCCCTTCTCGCGGGCCTGCTCGTGAGTGAGCACGCCCTGCGAGGTCGTCAGGATCAGGAGGCCGAAGTTCTTCGCGGGCAGGTACCGGGTCTCCCAGTACTCGAGCTCGTCGAGCCCGACGGCGTACCGCGGCGTGATGACGCCGCACTTGTTGATCCCGCCCGAGAGGTGGACCTGGAACTGCCCGCCCCGGCGGTCGTCGATGTACTCGAACGAGCCGATGTACCCGGCGTCCTGCATGATCCGGAGCATGGCTCCGATCAGCTTGGACGCGGGCTCCACGGTGCAGGTTGATTTGCCGCCGTCGGACGCGTTCTTCAAGGTCGACATCGCGTCGGCGATTGTATTCTGTCGTCCCATCTCTTCCACCTCAATTCATCTTCTTGAAGCCCATCCGATAGGCCCAGTCGCGGAAGCACTGCCGGCAGAAGTTGATGTTATACCGCCGGACGAGCCCCTGCTTACGGCCGCAGAGCTGGCACTCGTGTGCGCCCCTGCCGTACTGCTTCTTCTGTTCTCCCGCCATCACCGCACCTCCACGCCGTACGCCTCGGCCATGAACGCGACCGCGTCCTCCTTGGTCACGCGCTGGTGGGCGGGCAGCTTCTTCTGCTGCTCGCGCCGCCGCGCGATCCGGACGCCGGGCCGTTCGAGGACGACGTTGACGTCCATGCCGTAGATCCCGATCTTCGGGTCGTAGGACATCCCCGGAAAGTCCGTGTGCTCCTCGATCCCGAACGAGACGTTGCCGTTCTTGTCGAACTGGCTCTCGAACAGGACCTTCTCGAGGATCCCGAGCGCGGTCGAGAGGAAGGTCTCGGCCGTGTCGCCGCGGAGCGTGACCTTGGCCCCGATCGGGGCCCCCTTGCGGATCCCGAAGGCCGGCTGGGTCTTCTTCGCGATCGTCCGGACCGGGCTCTGGCCCGTGATCCGCCGGATCAGCTCTTCGCCGTTCATGAGGCGCTCGCCGGACTCGCCGACACCCATGTGGACGACGACCTTGTCGACCACGGGACGCCGCATGACGTTCGCGGCGTTCACGCCTCAATCCCCCAGGAGGAGACCGCGGGCGTCTCGCGCCCGACCATGTAGCAGTAGTCGTCGATCGTCTCGAACGGCGAGCCGTCGGTCGCATCCTCGAGCGCGACGGTGTTGGGGGTCCCGCCCGGGATCGGCGTGATCGCGGCGATGCGGCCGATACGGCCCGCATGCCGTCCGCCGATCACCATGGCCATGTTGCCGACCGCGAACGGGAAGTGGTCCACGACCGCAAAGCGGTTCTCATGATCGAGCGAGAGCACGACCGAGTCCTTGGACTTCACGCTGTGGTCTGCCGCCAGGACGTTCGCGCCGTGCGCGAGGTTCAGCTGGACCTTCCCGCCCGTCACGACCGTCTTCTTCGCGACGCGTGCGAGGCGCGTCTTCGCGGCCTCGGCGTCGATCGGGACCGTGACGATCCGGCCCTTCTTGTCGAGCAGGACCCGGTAGTGCTGGTCCGTCTTCTGGATCGAGATGATGTCGAAGATCCCGATGCCCATGCGCGGATCGCGGCAGGGCCGGCCGTTGACGAGGACCGCCCGGTCGGAGAGGATCAGCTTGACCTCCTTCATGTTCCGGGCAAGACTCATCCGGTCCCGGAGCCAGACCGCCATCGGCAGGGCACCGGCGTCGTGCGGGCCCGCCCGGGTCTTGGTGACGAACGTCTCTTCCTTGCGGGCGAGCCGCCACGAGGACGGCGCGACCATGCGCTTGAGGTGGTCGGACATTACGCCTTCCCTCCGGCGATCCGCTCGGTTCGCTTCGGGTCTTTCAGATTCAGTTTTGTGACCATCACGTTCGAGGGGTCGATCTTTCTCGGTTTCTCGGTGCCGTCGGCCTTGGTGATCGCGACGCCGTGGACCACGATCTTCGCGTTCTTGACGTCGACCATGTCCACGAGGCCCTCGTCGCCGACGAAGTCGCCGCGCATGACCCGGACCGTGTCTCCGGTCACGACACGGACCGTTCGGCGGCCCGCGTACTTCGCACGCAGGTCGGGCGAGAGCGGCGCGCCGAGGAGCTTGGTCCGCAGGTGGAGCGGCGCGTTGTAGCGCGCCTTCCGCTGCTTTCTGGGCTGGATGCTTGTTGAGAGTACCATGTCCTGCTCCTCAGACGATCAGGGTGGCCATCGAGCCGAGCTTGGGGAAGCGCTCGGCGACCTCGCGGGCCACCGGGCCCTTGATCTCCGTGCCCTTCGGCTCGTTGCGCTCGTTGACGAGCACCATCGCGTTGTCCTCGAACGAGACGCGGAGGCCGCTCGGCCGCCGGATCTCCTTCTTCTGCCGGATCACGACGGCCTTCTCGAGCTTGCGCCGCATGTCGGGCGTTCCCTTCTTGACCGAGACGGTCGCGAGATCGCCGAGGCCGAGCTTCGGCTGGCGGCGCCGGACGCCGTGGTACCGGTCGACCGAGACGATCTGGACCATCCGGGCGCCGGTATTGTCGACGCAGGCCATGCGGGAGCCCGTTGCGAGCGCCCGTGGCGTGGTCGACGATTTTGCCTTCATTCCTTGGTCACCTCGACCACGACGAAGCTCGTCGCCTTCGAGAGCGGCCTGCACTCGGCGATCCTGACCGTGTCCCCGACCTTTGCCGAGACGCAGGGCGGGTTGTGGGCGTGGAGCTTGCTCGAGCGCTTCTCGTAGCGCTTGTACTTCCGCACGTAGTGGAGGAAATCGCGTCCTACCACGATCGTGCCGGTCATCTTATCGCTCACGACCTTGCCGGTGATCACCTGGCCGCGCACCGGCAGGGTGCCGTGAAACGGACAGTTCACGTCGGTGCACTCCGTCTCGGGGGCCCCGACGTTCAATCCAATATCTCGTGCCATATGGTATCCTCGTTATCTGCGGACGGCGAGACGGCGTTCGGGCGCTCCGATGAGTGCCCTGCCGTTCACCTCCACCGCAGTCCCGTCGGGAAGCAGGAGCCGGAACGCGGCGACCGCCTTGGGCACGGTTTTGATACCGCGCGCGGTCGCGATCCGGAGGGTCTGCCGCGTCTCGTCGACGCAGAGCCCCTCGACTCCTTCAAGCGACGGGTTTGTTGCTCGCGCCACCCGGACGTGCCGGCCGATCCATTCGTGCCGGAGCACGTTCCGGGGCGCGATCACGCCGCCTTCCTCCGCGTCTGTTCGGTCAGAAGGCGGGCGATGGTTCGCCTGAGCTCCCGGATCTGGCCCGGGTTTTCGGTCGCGCCACCGGCGGCGACCTTACCGTTGTGCCGGACCAGTTCGAACCGGAGCTTGTCCAGTTGCTCGCCGATCTCCACGTCGGAGAGCTGCGCCACCTCGCCGGAGCGGAAGATGGCCATCTACCGCACCTCCTCGGCGACGTACTCCTCGTCGGGCGTCGCGGCGAGCTCGGCGTCGATCGTCGCGCCGAGGTCCTCCTCGACGAGCTCCTCGACCGGGCGCTGCCGGGGCGGGACGTCCAGGATCTCGAACTTGTCCGGGAGCTTCGTCTCGGGCAGGATGAGTTTGACCTGGACACCGATGGTCCCGAGCTTCTTGATCGCGACCGCATAGCCCTTCTCGACCATCGTGATCGAGGGCTCTCCCGAGTGCTTGATGTAGCCCTCGGTGAACTTCTGGACCCGTGAGCGGGCCCCCGTCAGCTTGCCCGAGAGGACGACTTCGCACCCGAGGGCGCCGGACTCCATCACCCGCCGGATCACGTTCGACCCGGCTTTGCGGAAGTACCAGCCGCGCTCGAGCGCGTTGGCGAGTCGCTCGGCCATGATCTGGGCGTTGAAGTTCGGGTTGCCGACCTGCTGGACCTCGATCTGCGGGGACTCGATCCCGTAGTCCTGGGCGAGGTCGGCGGTCAGCTGCCGCACGACCTTGCCGCCCTTGCCGATCACGATGCCGGGCTTCTCGGCGTAGATCGTCACCTGCGTGCCGAGCGGCGTGCGGGCGATGTCCATGCCACCGTACCCGGCGCGCTTGAGCTCCTTGAGGAAGTACTTCTGGACGCGCACCTTTCGGACGCCGTCCGCGACGAACTTTCTCTCGATCGCCATTATTCCTGTACCTCCTGGACGATGATCTCGATGTTGACGGTCTCGCGCCGTTTCGGCGTGGCCCGCCCCATTGCGCGCGGGAAGAAGGCCTTCTGGCCCTTCCCGCGGTTCGCGGCCGCGTGAACGATCACGAGCCGGTCCGTGTCGAGACCGCTGTACTCGGCGTTCTTCTTGACGCCTTCGAGGAGCTTGATGTAGCCCTTCGAGGCTTTGACCGGATACCGGCCGGCGTCCCAGCCCACGAGCCCGCGCTTGTGCGCGACGTTCCGGTTGAACCGCCGGAACGGCACGGCCTTCTTGAGCGCGACGACCTCGTTGAGGTAGTCGAGCGCGCGGTTGACGTCCTGGTTCCGGATGAACCGGGCGATCTCGATCGCGTGCTTGGGCGAGACCGGCAACTCGTTCGCCTTGACCCGGGCGAACTGCTCGCCCGCGATCTCCATGGAATACCCTGTGCGTGCCATGGCGATCACTTCAGGGGAACGAACTTGCTCGACCGCGTGGCGCCGATACCGGCCGAACCGTGCGAGACCCGCTTTCTCGTCAGTGCGAACTCGCCGAGGTAGTGGAAGACCGACTCGGGCTGGAGCTCCACCTTCTGGAACTCCTTGCCCGTGTAGATCTCGATCTCGCGCCCGACCATCTCGGGGAAGACCACCATCGACCGGAGGTGCGTCCGGATGCGGGCATCGCCGTTCCGGAACCGGGAGAGGAGGTGCTCCTCGTCCCGGGAGAGGCCGCGGAGCACTTTGCGCCGCGTCCGCGAGGGCATGACCGGGAGGAGATCGGTCATGGACATCGCCTGTAAGTCCTCGATACGGAAGCCGTGGTAGGTGAACTCCTCGCGCCGCCTCGGCATCCGCTTCTGCGTTCTTTTTGCTGCCATATCCGATCACCGTTTCCGCCCGGTCCTCCGGGCTGCAACATGCCCGACCGTCCGGCCCGGCGAGGTGCCGCGGGCGACCGTCTTCGGCCGTCCGGGGTGCTGGTGCCCGCCGCCGCCGAACGGGTGGTCGATCACGTTCATCGCGACGCCGCGGACCCGCGGCCAGTTCGATGCCGTGTTCTTCATCTTGTGGAACTTCTTGCCTGCCTTCACGAACGGCTTCTCGCCGCGGCCTCCGCCGGCGACGACGCCGACCGTGGCGAGGCAGCGGCTCGAGAACCACTTCATCTTGCCCGACGGCATCTTGACGCCGACCTTGTCCTCGGTCTTGTCCACGACCATCGCCTGGACACCCGAGGCGCGGACGAACTTGCCGCCGTCGTTCGGCCGGGCCTCGATGTTGCAGACGTAAGCACCGGTCGGGATCTGCCCGAGCGGAAGGGAGTTGCCGTTCCTGAACTCGGCCTCGGAGCCCCAGACGATGGCGTCACCGACGCCGATCCCCTCGGTCACGAGGAAGTAGGTCTTCTTCTGGTCCTCGAGCCGCACAAGCGCGATCGGAGTGTGGCGCGCGGGGTCGTGCTCGATCTCGATCACGGTCCCCCGCACGGTCACCTCATGGGTGCCCGCGTGCTTCAGCTCGGCCTTGTACCGGTGGGAAGGGGCCCTGTACGTGGGGCCGCCCCGGCCCCGGTTCTGCGTGGTGATACGATGTCCCATCCTGGCACCTCACATGACGCCGAGCCGCGAGAGGATCTCCTCGGCGGCCTTCGGGTCCTCGAAGCTGACCATGGCCTTCTTACGGCCGTCGGTCGTGTTGATCGTCCTGATGGCGGCGACGGGGTGGCCGAAGGCCGCCTCGAGCTCGCGCTTGATCTCGGGCTTGGTCGCGCGGTTGTCGACGAGGAACTGGAGCTTCGAGTTGTTCTCGAGCGCCGCCATCGCCTTTTCCGTCACGAACGGGAACCGTAGGATCATGACCGGTCCTCCAGCCGCTGGATCGCGCCGGCGGTCCAGACCGTGAGCCGACCCGCATGCGTGCCGGGCGCAAGGTGCTCGACGTTGAGCGCGCCCACCGGGACTGCGTCGACGCCGGCGAGGTTCCGCGCGGCCGCGAGCGGTTCGTCCGCGGTCACGATCAGGAGCGACTTCTTCTGCTTGTACCGCCGGCCGCGCATCTTGCCGCGCCCGGCCCTGACCTTGTGGCTGTCCTTGGCCTTCTCGACGTCGGCGTAGACGCCGACCGCGGAGAGCGCCCGGACGAGGTCCTGGGTCCTCGTGACTGCCTCGAAGGCGTTGTCCATCACGAACGGAACGTCCCCCTCGAAGAGGTGGCCGCGTCCGCGCACGAGCTCGGCGTTCACGGTGGCCGCGATCGCCGAGCGGATCGCCTTGGTCTTCTCCTTCTTGTTGATCGCCTTGATCAGGATCTTCTCGACCTTCGGCGGATGCGCTGCGCGCCCGCCCCGGGCCTGCGGGACCTTGACCGCACGGGATCCGTTGTGGAGACGGGGGACGTGCGACGCGCCCCGGCCCGAGCCCCAGCCCGTGCCGACCGACTCGACGCCCGCGTTCACGTAGGTGCCGTGGGGCTGGTACCGGGTCGACTGGCTCGCGATCACGGCCTTCCGGATCAGGTCCGGGCGATACTCCTCGGCGAAGACCGCCGGGAGATCGATCTCGCCCTGGACGGCGCCGTCGAGCCCTTTAATCTGTGCCTTCATCCTCTAGCACCCCTGCTTCGACACGGTGCTCACGTACTCGATCGCGGGCAGCCGCTCGGCATGTTCACCCTTCCGCACGGCCGGCCGGATCCGGACGAGCCGCTTTGACGGGCCCGGGATCGAGCCCTTGATGAGGATATAGGGATTTCGCACGATGCCGTAGTTGATGAAACCGCCATCGGGCGTGATCTCCGCGCCGTCCTCGCCGATCTTCAGGACCCTTTTGTTGAAGTCGGTCCGCTGCTGGTAGCCCATCTGGCCCATCTGCGGGACCTGCCACCTGACGTGGTGGGGGGTCCAGGGGCCGAGGTTGCCGATGTGCCGCTTCTTACCGCCGCGCGAGTGCTTGCGCTTGCGAACCTGGATGCCCCAGCGCTTGACCGGGCCCTGGGTCCCCTTTCCGGTCGTGATCGCGGTCACGTCGGCGTAGGCGCCGATATTCATGCAGTCCGTGAAGTTGAACTCGGTGCCGAGCGTCTCCTTCGCAAACGCGACCTTCTCGTCGAGCGAGCCGCCGCCGATGCAGATCTCCATGAGGTCGGGGACCTTCTTCGGAACGCCGGTCAGCTCGTACGGCTGCGTGTACACGACGGCCTGGAGTTCGACGACCAGGTCCGCGGCGATCGCCTCGTCGAGGCGGGTCCACGCTGCTTCGGCATCGTACGTCTTCGGAAGCGTGAGCCGCCGCCGGAGCTCGTCGTCGACCTTCTCGGCCCAGACCTCCGTCAGGGCCCGCTTCCCGTAGGTGTCCTTGGTGTAGGCGCGGATGGCCGCGACCTTCATCGGCGGGCACTCGACGACCGTGACCGGGACCATGATGTCCTTGCCCTCGGTCGGGCTGTGCTTGTGGTCGTCGACCATGACCACGTGGGTCATGCCGACCTTGTACCCGGCGAAGCCCTGGAGCACCGGCTCCCCGTCGCGCTCGGGCCAGGAATGGTAGCGGGGGACCTGGCTCTTTGCCCGCTTTCTCGGGCTGTACGCGAGCGACCCCCGCCGCGGCCTGTTGATTTTTGGCATTGTCCGATCAGTCCTCTCTGGTTGTGGTTGCCGCACGGGAGGCGGCGAAGTCGTGCTGACTCGGCAGGAGAATGCCGTCGACTGAAGAAGGCCGCGGATCTTCGTGGAGAGCTGCAGTCCGGACTCTCCGCATGCCAGGCCCCGTTCTGCAGCATCCCGTCTGCAGACTCCGTAGCCGGTATGGAAGAGCACGTGCCGACGCGGTGCGCCAGCCCCAACCCGTCTCTCGAAAGAGATCCTGAACGCAGCAGTGCCCGTCAAACGGGCCGGGCCGTCCATGACGTCCACCCGACTGCTGTTTCAGCCCCAGCGTCTATCAGCCGCCGTGCATGATGCACGGCATTCGTGCCATCGCATGAGCGGGCGGGCTTTCACACCGCGTCCGATCATAATGGTGTCGTTATAATGAGAGAGAATGGAATATAAACGTTTGTCCGGGCCCCCTATGCGACCATACGTTTAATATGCCGTCCGCGATAAGACTCGTCGAGGCGAAGCGGACGATGGTATCGACGTCAAACGGAAGCGGACGCCAGTTCCTAGATACGACACGGGCCGAGTTCATGGCCCCCTCGGACCAGATGCTCGGGTTGCCCCAGCCCCTGCTCGAGCTCCCCCTTCATAGGGGGGCGGTGCACGCGCTCCCGGATCCGGCCGGGTTCGACGTGCCCGCCCTCGATCTCTGGGAGGCGATCGTCCGGCGGGAGTCGGTCCGGGAGTACTCGAGCGAGCCCCTGGCGCTCGCCGAGCTCTCGTTCCTGCTCTTTGCGACCCAGGGAGTGCGGGCCGTCGTCGGCGGAGAGTACACGCTCCGGACGGTGCCGAGCGCGGGGGCGCGGCACGCGTTCGAGACGTACCTGCTCGTCAACCGGGTCGAGGGGCTGGTGCCCGGGCTCTACCGGTACCTCGCGATCGACCACCGGCTCCTCGAGGTCGACCTGGACCCCGCCGTCGGCGGACGGGTGAGTGCCGCCTGCTACAGCCAGCCGTTCCTGCAGACGGCGGCCGCGGTCTTCGTCTGGACGGCCGTCCCGTACCGGATGACCTGGCGGTACGGCGAGCGCGGGTACCGCTACCTCTTCCTCGACGCGGGCCACGTCTGCCAGAACCTGTACCTTGCGGCCGAACCGATCGACTGCGGCGTCTGTGCGATCGGGGCCTTCGACGACGACGCGCTCGATCGGGCGATCGGGGCCGACCGGAGCGACCAGTTCCCGATCTACGTCGCGACCGTCGGCAAGCTCGCTGCGCGCTAGCCGGTGCCGGGGAACTCTTTCGCTTTTTCTCCAGGCGGGAGGCGAACGCGCTCCCGATGGCGACGATGGCGCCGATACGGACGGACCCGTCGAGCCCGGGGCCGACACAGGTCCGAATGAGATCCGGGCGTGTATGGGAGCCGGGACTGCGCGATCTTACGGAGGAGCCGGGCTACCGCCACGACACCCGCAGAGCCCGTGACCGGACGTCCACGGCGCGGAAGCCCCGGGCAGCAGGCTCGATCGCAGCGAGATCCCGATCCTACCGCGGGTTCGGACCGGTCAGGGTGGGATTTGCGGGGTAGTTCAACCACTCGGTGAACGACCCCTCGAAAAGCCGGACCTTCGGGTACCCCAGCAGATAGCGAAAGGTCAGAAACTCGTTCGTGGCCTCGCGCCCGGTGCCGCACGTGCAGACGATTGTCTTCTCTGGGGTCGCGCCGACGGCCTCGGCCGCAGCGCGGATCTCGGCAGGTGACCGGAGCTGGCGCGTGTTCTTCTCGCTCATCAGCCCCTTCCAGGGAAGGTTGACGGCGCCGGGGATGTGGCCCGGCTTCGGCCAGGGCCCCTGACCCTGGTACGTGGCCGCCGGACGCGCGTCGAGCACGATCACGTCGTCCCGGTCCTTGAGATCGAGGAACTCGTCGTAGTCGATGAAGAGAGTATTTCGGACCCGGGGCTCGTACTCGGACTCATTCGCCGTCCCATACGCGCTCGTCACGGAGCGCCCCTCCTGCCGCCAGGCGTCGAGCCCGCCGTCGAGGATCCGGACATCGCCGTGGCCGAACCGGAGGAGCGAGTAGGCGACCATGGTCTGCTCGAGCCCGTCGCCGATATAGGACGTGCAACCGGTCAGGGTTCCGGACCCGGTGTAGACCACCACCGGGACGTCGGCCCGGAGGCCGACCTGCCGGAGGAGCCACATCGCCGCCTCCCGGTTGATCCAGCGGGATGGGTAGGTCCCCTCGTGGGCGCGGAAGATGTTCTCGTTGAGGTAGACCGCACCCGGGATATGGCCGTTGATATACTCGTGGATGTTCGGCTGGCAGTCGAAGATCAGGAGCTCGTCGGCGTGGTGGTCGGCGAGCCAGGCGGGCGAGATCCACTGGATCGGGGCCTCGCCGGCAGGGATGGATACGATCGCGTCCATGAGGTTCCTCCGGAATTAATGCGCCTATCGCCGACGGAATTGAAAAAGGTATGCACCGACCGTTTGCACTACGGAGAAGGACATCCCGAAAAACCGAAGAATGGGCCCGCGGAGATTCGAACTCCG